>JBGTLQ010000155.1:0-28545 GCA_041744075.1 Terrimicrobiaceae bacterium | reverse complement strand
GTGCTGCAGTTTTTCGTTCTGGGCATTCAGCGCGGCCACCACTTTGGGATGACAATGCCCGACACTCACCGTCACGATCCCCCCAAAAGCATCCAAATATCGCCGCCCCTTTTCATCGAAAAGGTATTGCCCCCGCCCCTGCACAATCATCAAGGGATCTTTGTAATAATGAAATATTCCGGGGCTGACATGCTTATGACGAAGCCTTAGGACCTCCTCTATGGACGGACCAGTGTAGGGCTCGGGCTGAAAGTCAAATGGAGGCAGTTCAGGTTTCATGGGTGGCGTGTATACTTCCTATTTTGTTTCCCAAAAGGATCGATGAATAGAAATACAAATCAAGGCGCTGGTGTCTAAAAACCAGAAAGAGCGCTTGTTTGGAGTCTGAGACGGCTGACATTGAGCTCAAAGACTTCTGGCGGTGTTGGGAATATCTAACGAAAAATCGCAAAAACTAGGGGTGAAGAAATGTCACAAACCCTTAGGAGAGGAATTGATCACCTCATGAACGGTTAACCCCTCGACGTGATCTCGATATCGCCCATGCAACAGGTTATTCTGACGTTGCATAAATCTCGTTTTCTTGTTGCATATCCATCAAATTCAGACCAAGATACTCACATGAACGGTGTTGATCCATGGGTCAAAAGCGCTCGCACAGGGTTTACCCTCATCGAGCTTCTCCTGGTGATTGCGATCATCGGTATCATGAGTGCTCTTGTGCTCTCCGCGATTGGCAATGCCGCTCAAGACTCGCGCACGGTGATTGCCAGGCAACAGCAAGTCGTCATTCAAGAGGCTCTCAATGCCTGGATTTCGAGGGCTTCATCCGGCACAAATGGGCTGCCCGCGGCACGGGTTGCTTACGCAGCGGCCGGAACCCATACGGCGAAGCTCGGATTGATTCAGGACTACCTCGGAGCAGATACCTATGGTCACTTTACAAACACATCCTCTGGAGACACTTTGCGCAGTGATGCCATGACAAAAATTGGGGCCTCCTTGCAGTTTTCTGCTTGGACAACCACGAACTATCCCGCAGTGGAACTGATTGAATGAAATCCTCAACCTTGCCAAAATCGGCCTTCTCCCTTGTGGAAGTGCTTGCCGCCATCACCATCATCGGGATCATCACCTTCCTCGCCATCCCCAATATTGTTCAGATCAAACAGGACGGAGAGGACAACCTGGCTCGGGCTCGAGCCGAGTCTTTAAATATGGCCATGGCTTCACTTATTCAGGCGAATGGCCGTGTGACTGCGGTGAGCCAGTGGTCTGGTGCATCAACAGACGCGGCACGGTTTGCGCTCCTGACACCCTATATTGCTTTCGCAGAGACCAATTTTGCCACCTACATGCCCGCTGGTTACTCGGTGGCTTTTCCAGCCTCCATTTCTCCCCCCACCAAAGTGACTCTCCGTGACTATCAAACCAACGTGATATCCTACTGACCGAATCACTTGCCGATGATAGCCATTTCTCATAAATCCATGCCTTTCCAGAATTCGAGGGAGCGAGGTTTTTCGTTTCCTGAGATGATGGTCGTTGTGGGCGTTCTTGGAATTTTGGCCGCCATCGGCATTCCGGTGATCTCAGGACTGATTCCCAGCAGTGAAACCTCGGTGGCCCAGAGGAATCTCAATCTCCTCAATGGAGCACTTCATAATTTCAAACAAGCTTACTGGGAAATCTCTATTGATGCCGAATCAGGCAGCGGAGACGAGCTTAACATTTTCCAATCCCTCCAATTTCGCGACCCGGTCGCCCCAGTTCCAGGCACCCCATTTCTTCCCGCGACGGCAAACTTCGCGCCCTCAAGTTCTGACCAAACCTACAGGGCTTATTGGAATGGTGTGGTTTTTCGTATGTATCCCAAAGGCACGGCAGGAACGGGTCTTGATTTGATGAAAATGTCGGAATCGACAACCGCTTATGTCTCTACCACAAATGGCCCGGCTGTCAGCCCTCCATGACACTATGAACACCCGCGATTGGAATTATCTCTCCGATTCCTTGGCTGAACAAGGGTTGGTGGCAGGTGAAAAACCTGCCGATGGAATACAACTTCACGAGCACCTTGCTGCCAAAAACAATATTCCTCCAGAGGAGGCTCTTGAGTGGTTTGCAGGGGCGATGCACATGCTGCCTTTAAACCCCGTGCGCCCGGCGTGTTCCAGCCGGGCTGAAGGAATATTTAGGAGGCTGGCTGTTCAAACAAATAATGAGGAGCCGTGGTTACCCTTGGGCAATTTAGGTCCGCTTGTCATTTGCGCTCATTTTAACCCAACCTCCGGTGGGCTGTGGGGAATTCCTGCGGAATTTATCATTCCGGTGATACTCCCTCAAGACGCTTACACCATCCTAAAAAAAGATATTGATGAGCGCTTGGGATTCAAGCCACTTGAGCGCAAGGAACCGGTGACCGTATCAACACCCCTTCCTCGCCGTGAGGGCTTGGATAGTGCGCTTCAATGGCTTTTAGAGGAATATCCCCTTGAGGATGGAGCCGCAAAGACCCGAATCCGTGAGGAAAGCGCGAAAATACTTCGCGAAAATAACAGCGATCCGATTGCATTGAGAAAACTGAACCGGGGCCTTGGTCTCGCTCTGCATTTTCTGGCCACCGGCGAAGCCTGCTTCCATGCCGAGCATGCCCCTTCACAAACGGTTTTCCCGGAGGCCATCCTCGACAAACATTCCGTTTACCCGCTGTTCTGCGGAAAAAAAGTCGTTTATCTCCTCTCCGAAGAGAAGCAGAACTATGCATTCGAGGATGAGTGGCTCTCCGGTGGGAATGAAGTGTTTGTTTTTCGAACGGTTCGTGCGGACAAGGAAGCGATCCAAAAAGTCATCGCTCGCGAACGAGGTCGTGCGGCCACAGTGGCCGATGTTGAGATGTCCGAGGACATGGTGGATTCGGATGCTCAAAACATCGTGGATATCGATGTTCAGAATATTCAGAAGATCAATCCTTCAAGCATCAACGCCACCCCCGAGCAAGTGATTCACTGGATTCTCAACCGGGCCATTGCGGGACGGGCAAGCGATCTTCACATCGAGAAGTTCTACAATATGGCCCGCTTCCGAGCCCGCATCGATGGGGAACTCAAAGTGATCCATTCCTGCCCGGAGGAACAACTGCCCCGGTTTGTCAGCCTGATCAAAAACTACTCCAACATGGGCCAACGACGCCAAGACGCCCAAGACGGACGATTCTCTCTGCTCCTCGGCAAACGCCGCGTGGATTGCCGTGTCTCGGCCATCCCCTGCCGCAAGGACCAGCAAAAAATCACCATCCGCTTTTTGGACAAACAGGACGGCGTTAAAAAACTGGAGGCACTGAACCTTTCCCCATGGCATTTGGGTGTTGTTGGTGACGCCATGAGCCGTGACCAAGGATTGATTCTTGTCACAGGGCCCACCGGCAGTGGCAAAACCACAACGCTCTACGCCCTGCTGAACAGCATCAACTCGGAAAACATCAACATTCATACGGTGGAAGATCCCATCGAATACGAGGTCGAAGGGCTTAACCAAACTCAAACCGACCCGGTGAATGGGATCAACTTCGCAGAAGGTTTGAGACGCCTGATGCGTGCGGATCCTGATGTGATTCTGATTGGGGAGTGTCGTGATGAGGAAACAGCCAACGCTGCGGTGAATGCCGCTCTGACCGGTCACTTGGTGCTCACCACCCTTCACGCCAATGACTGCCTTCGCGCGGTGAGCCGATTCATTTCCATGGGAATACCACCCTATTTGCTGGCCGACTCATTGGCGCTTACGCAGGCCCAGCGATTGGTCCGCCGACTTTGCACCTATTGCAAAAAACCAACCGAGATCAGCAATGACGTTCAGACCATCCTTCGTGTGAACCGGATTGCGATTCCCAAAGAGTCGGAGTTCATTTACACCAAGCAAGGATGCCCGGAGTGCAATGAAACAGGATATTCAGGACGCATGGCTCTCATGGAAATGTGCCCGATTGACAACCAAATTGCTGATCTGATTGCCGTCAATGCTCCCCAAAGCAAGATGAGAGAGCTTGCCTTTCACAAGGGAGTGCTGACGCTCTATCAACAAGGCCTTGAACAAGTGCTTGCAGGAAACACCACGTTGGAGGAAGTCGCCTGCCTCGCTTACACCGCTCTCACAGAGGATTCTGAACCCAACGATCCGACCATCCTTCATCTCAGCAAAGAGAACCTGAAGCATGGCGATGACCATGCCAAAAAAGCCGAGGCTGCTCAATGACCCGGAGGTAGAAGTTCTCGGTAAAAAGATTCCAAAGCTGCGATGGACCGGGCCTGCTCAAATTTTTGGCGGGCATGAGAAGCAGCTGTGGCCGACATCTTGGTGTAAAGCTCGGGATTGCTTGCAACGATCTCCAAGCGATCCGCAAGCAAATCCGATCGATTTTCAGGAACCAAAAATCCGTCCTCACCATCGACAACCGCCTCAGGGATGCCTCCATGGAGCGTGGCCACGACCGGCAACCCGCTCGCCATGGCCTCCAGCAAGGAATTGGGCACTCCTTCTTGGTCGCCTGCGGGTGTCGTCACACTCGGATGCAAAAACAGATGCGCCCGCTGAAACAAGGCATTCAGAGCCTCCCTCTCGAGAAATCCAGAAAAATCCAGAGCCCCATCGATCCCCAATTTCTTTGCGTGCTGTTCGATTTTTGGTTTGAGGGGCCCCTCCCCTGCGAGCACCAACCGTGCAGCAGAGTGTCTTTTTCGAAATGCTGCAAATGCCTCCAACGTGTTGAGAAGACCCTTCTTCTCAATAAACCGTGAGGCCTGAACAAAAATCCAACCGCCACCCGCAGGGGCCTGACGCAAGGTTGCTGGAAATTGATCCATCGGGATTCCGGTCCTGTTGATCCGGATTTTGGAAGGATCGCATCCCAAATCCACAAGCCGCAAGGCCAACGATTCGCTTCGCGCGAGGACCATGGGCAGGGTGCGGAGCAATTCCTTCAATCGATCATTGTATCCCGGCTCCTCATTGCGAAGCATGATGTCCATGCCATGAAACGAAACCACGGATGGCTGCGGCCAGTTCTTGAGAAATGGAAGAAGGTGAACGCCTGTATGACCAAAATACACATGGATCAGGTCCGCTGACCTCCTGCTCAAAACCCCGCTCAGTTGATCATATTCCCCCCGATAGAAAACCGGCTCCATTCGTGACAAGTATTTCTTATGAAAACGCAGGAGAAAATTGATGCGGGGACGAGGCAGCACCTCCACATCATCAAAGGGAAAGGCCTCCACATTTTCCCGGCTCTTCGTCATCACAAACGTCGAGAAATCTCTCAATCCCGTGACTTGCCGGTAGATATGAAGCATTTCCTTTTTGAGGAAGGTCGTGCAATAGCTGGCGACAACAGGGCTTTTCATTTCGCCAGAGCCTGCTAGAATTTTTCCCTGTGTCAACTTCAGTAACCCCTCCTATTCCCCGTCAACCCATTGGTCGCACTTTTTTGGTCGCGGTTATCTTGCTCGGGCTCTTCGGTCTGGTTCAGCTCATGGCCGTGGCCAGGCATTACCTGCCCTTGCTTCGAACCCAATTGGTCGAGGTCCGCGAAGCGCCGGAAGAGGCTCCCTCAGAGGCTCTCCGCACGGAAATCCCAATTGCCCAAGCCTCCCCGGAACCTGCCCTCATTGCCCGCGCCGCACAATTTGTGGCGGAGGCAGACCGCAATTATCGCGTGGGCGATTTTGAATCCACCTTGCGCTCTTTGCAACAAGCAGAACAAATCCTGCCCGCCGATCCAGCCATCCAATTTCGCATTGGACAGGTTTACGAAGCATTGGACGACAAAACCCAGGCCTTCGTCGCATTCGAACGATCGATTGCCGTACCGGGATTGCCTTTGGATATCCGCCGACAGGCTGAACAAAAAATGGCACTCCTGGCTCAAGTGCTGGGGGGAATGTCCGGTGAGACCGCTTCACCCGGTGTCGGCTTGGGTGCCACACCAGATCAGGGCTCTCCCGGGGAACCCGTGCGGGATGCCGTAGGCCTCCAACCCGGATCGGTATTGGGCGTGGTGGATGCCCGCTTGCAAGACAGCCAGCCCGGAGGAAAAACCCTGCGCATCGCGGTCAAATCAAAGCCGGACACGGCCATTGATCCACAACTCATGAATGTCCATGTATTTTTCTATGAGCAGGAAGAATCCGGCGAAGTTGTGGTCACGGAAGCCAAAT
This sequence comes from Terrimicrobiaceae bacterium, assembly GCA_041744075.1. Classification (GTDB taxonomy): domain Bacteria; phylum Verrucomicrobiota; class Verrucomicrobiia; order Chthoniobacterales; family Terrimicrobiaceae; genus JAJTZA01. Next base: position 22,330 of record JBGTLQ010000155.1, on the reverse strand, counting down.
CCACAACCCAGTGGATCAGCCCCCCGGTGGATTGGGCGGACAGTGAACCCGAGCTTCTGGATGTAGAATACCCACTCCCAGATGGAGGTCTTCCAGGAAACTCCGCCGAATTTGGAGCGATCAATCGCAAATTTTACGGCTACGTCGTCGGAGTGTATTACAATGGAGAACTGCAGGACTCACGGGCCGCCCCCGGACGCTTGGACACCCTGTTTCCCCTTCCGCTCCAATTGAAGACCTCCTCGAACGAATGAAAATTCTTATTGCCGACCCTGACCTGGAATCATCATCTGCCCTCTCCACATGGTTGGTGCGCAATGGCTGGCCTCAGCCCGGGATCGCCGCGAGCAGCGATGAGGCCGTTGATTGGGTCAATAAAAATGGCAAGCTCGACGTCCTGATCTCCGAGGTATTTCTTGAGCCAACGGATGGACTCACCATGCGCGAAAGTCTGATGCAACACCTGCCCAAATTACGGGCCGTGTTTCTTTCTGCCCATGATGTTTCTGAACATGCCGGGCGGATGATTGGTTGCGAATTTGTTCCCAAACCCTGCTCGGGGGAGGCTTTGGATGATGCCATCCGCCGTCTGTTTGAATCCCCAAATGATGGTGCGACTGCCGCAAAATCTCCTGCGGTCTCAGCTTCAGCCACCCCTCAACCCACGGCAACACCGAGAGTTGCGGCAACTCCACAAGCTGTTGCTCGCCCCGTGGCAGCCACTCCCACTCCTCGCCTGGCTGCCACTCCCAAAGCGGCCGTAGCCACCCCCAAAGCCCAGATTGCCAAAGCTCCCGGCGAGGCCCCAACATCAACCCCAACAGCCGTTCCCAGAGCCGTTGCACCGAAAGTCGCTGTCGCGAAACCATCCGCAGTTCCAACACCGACCGCAACACCGACCGCAACCCCAGCGGCAACCCCAGCGGCAACACCAGCGGCAACACCCAAGCCAGCAGCCCGGCCCCAACCCGCAGCAAAGCCCGCGACAGGAGCCCCCAAGCCATCGGCATTTCGTGAAGTGGAATTATTTCCAGACGGCTTGGTCGGAGCCACGCTAGGCCAATATCGGATCGATGCCAAAATTGGTATAGGGCGGATGGGCGGAATTTATCGTGCCACGCAGAAAAATATGGCCCGACAGGTGAGGTTTTACGCGCTGAATGCCGAAAGAGCGGGCGATGCCGCCCAAGTGGAACGCTTTATCTCCAACGCCAGCGTCAAAGCCAACGTCAACCACCCGAATGTTTTTGCGATCTACGAAGCTGGGGAGAGTAACGGCATCTACTACTACACATGCGAATACGAGCCATGTAGCACCATCGCGCAACACCATGAAGCAGGTGCCGTGATCAGTGAGCTCGATGCCCTCAGAATTCTCAAGGTGGCTGTGGACGTGCTCGGATCGTTCGCAAGGACGGGGACACAGCATGAGATGATCACGGAACGGGCTATTCTTTTAGGAGCCGGGGGGCGCTGTTGGATTGCTAATATCGCTGCCCACACGGTCACCCAAGAGTTTGACTCTGCACAGGAAATGACTGAACTCTCCAGGATTGTCTTGGCCGTCTTGCAGCCTGCAGGAAGTGGCCCTGATCTTGGCCTGAGAGCTTTGCTCGAAAAAATATTGGCTGGCGAGGGGCCCACATCCTGGCCTGCATACGCTCAGGAATTGATAGCTCTGGAGCCCAAAGTTGCCCCGCAAGATGCCTACAAATTGGATGCCCAAGAGCGAGCTGCTATCCGCATGGTTGAGGAAACCAAAAAACGTCAGCGTCGGAACATGCTGATCAGCTCAGCCGTTTCTCTTTTTCTTCTCACCGCCGCTCTAGGGTCTTTATTTTTCCTCTTCAAGCGAGATAAAGGAGCAACCGTAAAATCCTTTGACCATTTGATTGAGATCCCTGCTGGCGAGTTCATTTACCAAGATGGAGAGAAAGTTATCCTGCCAACCTTCTATATCGATGAGCACGAAGTCACCATCGGACAATATGCCGAATTCCTGGACTTCTTGGAAAAGAACCCTGGCGAAGCCGAAAAATTCGCGCATCCCGATCAGCCCAAAGGCAAGTCCCATGTGCCCAAAGATTGGGCAGACATGACGGAGTTGGATCCGCCCATGCCAGGATATTTCACCCGTGCCAAAAAATATGGCAGCTACCAATCAGCACCTCTCGATGTGAATTCTCCGGTTTTTGGGGTGGATTGGTTTGATGCGCATGCCTACGCAGCATGGAAGGGGCGACGCCTCCCCACGGAGCAGGAGTGGGAAAAAGCCGCAAGGGGCAAGGATGGCAATACTTATCCTTGGGGCAATACCGAAGATCCCAAAAGGGCCAATACCGCAGCTGACCTCGATCCCAATCCCAAAGAAGGAGGCCACATTGACGGCTTTCGCCGATGGTCACCTGTGGATGCCATCAAATCTGATCGCAGCTCCTACGGTGTGATCGGGATGGCGGGCAATGTGTCTGAATGGACGGCCTCACTGGACACCGATCCTCAAATGCCTTCAGGAAAAGTTCCCGTCATTCGCGGCGGAAACTGGCGCACCGCAGATCACAAAATCACAAGGAGAGTCTTGGTGCTCACGGACATCCAGAGTGATAATGCCCTGGGTTTTCGCACGGCCTCAGACTCACTAACCCCCCAGGCACCCTGAATGCGTTTCCTGTTTAAAGCCACCCTTCTCGCATCGTGAAGCCTCACAATTTCTTTCTACAAGCCTGTGGCTTCTCCAAAGCCGCAAGTCGCCTTCTTGGAGGAGCGGCTTTTTTGGTTTTCCTCAACACCGCAACAGCTCAAGTCCAGGTCAACATTTCGTTGGCCCGCAACCTTTACATGATTTACGAGCCAGTCATCTGTACGGTGAGCATCACCAACCTCGCAGGACAAGAGCTTCATTTGGCGGATACTCCCAAAGAGAAATGGTTTGGCTTTCAAGTTGAGACCATGAGCGGACGTCCTCTGCCCACGGTGCATGAAGGCTATCGCAATGAACCTCTGACCATTGGCCCGGGCCAAACCATCCGCCGGTCCGTGAACCTCACCCCCCTCTACCCCATTACCGAATTCGGATCTTACCGAGTCCGCGCGGCGATCTACGTCCCGGCACTCAATCGCTACTTTTCATCATCCCCACTCAGCATGGAAGTCACTGAGGGACGCGTGCTTTGGGAACAAACCGTCGGGGTTCCCCCGGACCAAACCCTTCCTGGGAAAAACCGCACCTACACCTTGCTCACTCATCGCCTGCCCAGTTCCACTCGCCTTTATTTACGGGTACAGGACGAAGACAGGGGCATCGTTTATGCCACCACTCAGTTGGGTCGTTTTCTCTCATTTGGAAGCCCCGAGGTGAGGCTAGATCGGAGTAATGAAATTCACATCATCCATAACTTGGCACCCAAAGAATTCCTCTATTCCCACTTCGGACTGGATGGAAAAGTCCGCAAACAACAGGCATATCAGGACTGGGGTTCGCGGCCAGTGCTTGTGCCCACCACGGATGGTGGTATTTCTGTGGTTGGCGGTACTGCGTATGATCCCAAAGCGACCCCTCCCGAGCGTCAACTCCCCGGCCTCGGAGACCGCCCGGTGCCAGTACCTGCTCCCGGCGCGACACCCACTCCCAGAAAAGAAGACTCTCGTCCAGAAAACCTTCTCTCGCGTTAACTCAGGCTTTTGCCTTGCAGGAGATGGGATGCTGGGCTCCATTGTGTGGCAAATGATATCCTCTGACTCGATCCACGCGGCATTGAAATGGCGGTACGCCACGAAGAGATTTGATTCCAACCGAAAGATTGATCCCTCCACATGGCAGGTCTTGGAGGAGTCGTTGGTTCTATCCCCCTCCTCGTTCGGCCTGCAACCTTGGAAATTTCTTGTCATCAATGATCCCCAAACGCGCGAGAGCCTTGTTCCGGCCTCATGGGGTCAAACCCAAGTGATCGAGGCTTCCCATGTGGTCGTTTTTGCGGCGAAAAATCCCGTGACTCCAGAGGATGTCGAGACGCACTTGGCGCGCACCGCAGAGGTTCGTGGCATTCCGGTGGAGACCCTCGAGGGGCTTGGCAAAGTCGTGAAAGGCTTTCTCAAGGAACCACCCTACCCCCTTGATCTCAAAGAATGGGCCACCCGCCAAGTGTATCTCGCTCTGGGAACTTTTATGACTTCTGCTGCTCTTCTGGGCATCGATACCTGCCCGATGGAAGGTATTGCTCCAGCCACCTATGATAAAATCCTTGGCTTGGAGGGTTCGGGATACGAGACTGTCGTGGTCTGCCCTGCCGGGTATCGCAGCGAGGACGACAAATACGCGTCGCTCCCCAAAGTCCGATTCCCCAAATCTCAACTCATCCAATACATCTCATGAACACTGCTCTCAAAGGTCTCGTCCCAATTATCATTATCCTCGTCCTCGCCTTGGTCATACTGGGGGGAATGACGGTGGTTGTTGACGCTGGCCATGTGGGTGTCGTGCGGTCCTTGGGGGCCGTACAAACCAAAGCCCTTCCCGAAGGCTTCCACTTCAAGAAACCATTCATCGACCAAGTGGAACTGATGGATATCCGCCTTACAGCAAGCCACGCCAAGGCTACTGCGGCCTCCAAAGATCTTCAAACAGTCAGCACGGAGGTCACCACCCAATATTCCCTCAACGGGGAACTCGCACCGCTCACCTATCAGCGCATTGGCATCCTTCCTAAATTCTCATCAGCCCTCGTTGAACCCGGAATTCAAGAATGCGTGAAGGCCGTCACCGCCAAATTCACGGCCGAGGAACTCGTCACCAAACGCGAGTTGGTCAAACAACAAATCCAGGAGGCCCTCTCTGCCTTCATCAACAGGACGCTTCAAGAAAAAGATCTCACAGGAGCACTCAACATCGCAAACATCGCCATCACGGACTTCAATTTCTCAGAAGAATTTAACCGTGCCATTGAACTGAAAGTCAAAGCCGAGCAAGAGGCCCTTCAAGCAAAGAACGAAAAAATTCGTCGCACAACCCAAGCCGAGGCTGCAGCCGCCGAACGTCAACTCGCCGCCGACGCTGAAGCCTACGCAACAGAAGTCCAATCCAAAGCGCGCGCCGACGCCATCCAGCGGGAAGCTGCCGCCCTCAAACAAAGCCCGGAACTCATCCAACTCCGCACGGTGGAAAAATGGGATGGAGTCCTCCCTCGCATGAGTGGTGGAGGCGTCATCCCCTTCATCAACGTGGACGGCGGCACAGCCACCGGGGTCAACTGACCACCCTCCGCAAGGGACGGCGAGGGACCGCCATCCCTACCACCAAAAGGACGCTTCGCGCCAGCTCCTTGTTTCTTGGGTAGGGCTCGGGCAGTCCCTTGCCCGCCGACTTGTCTGCTACCATGCACAGATGGCGAGAAACCGATACCCCACCAAAGCAAAACCTCACCGGGATTGCGGCCTCACAACGTCGATGATAGATTAATACCATGAGCAAACCGGTGATTCCTGTGGAAGTGAAAGGGTTGATTCCCACCAACGCGGGCGTGGCAGTTTTTCTTGGGAATGACGAAAAGGTTTTCACCATCTATGTCGATCACACGGTCGGCAATGCGATTGGGATGTTTATGAACGGGGCAGAGAAGGAACGTCCTCTCACTCATGACCTCATCGCCCTGCTCATGCAGGCGCTGGGAGCCAAAGTTCAGCGGATCGTTATCAATGACCTTAAAAGTGGCACCTACTTCGGTCGCTTGATCCTCACCGTCGAAAACGAATTACAGCAAAAAAAAATCATCGAATTGGATGCCCGGCCCAGTGACTGCATCGCCCTAGCCACCCAACAAAAAGCTCCCATCTTTGTGAGCGACCAAGTCTGGGATGAGGTGGAGGACATGTCCGACGTGCTCCAACAGATGAGCGAGCAAAGCCAGGACATCAACATCGAAGACGACGAATGATTTCGGCCAAGAAGAACGGATAACAGGAGACGTTTATCTGGGGCGGTTGCCTCAACCCCTTACCCGCCACTTTTCATTTCACGCGACGGTCGGCAAGGGCCTGACAACCCTATCAAAATAAGGGCGCTCCGCGTTTTCGCCAGCCTGTTCCTTTTTGGGTAGGGCCGGGCAGTCCCTTGTCCGCCCACTTTTTGCTTTCGGCAGGATCACCACCTTTTAATAAAGCGACTCTCAGCCTCACCCACCTTTCAATCGCAACCACCAAGCGATGCCTTTCGGCTTGAATGACTGTTGTTTTGTGGGGATGGTATTTGGTTCATGAAAAAGACTCTTCTATTTTCCACGCTTCTGCTCAGCAGCTCATTGTTATTTGCATCCGAGAACATTGCCATTAAGAACCCTGGATTTGAGGATGGTCTCAATGCTTGGACTCTCAACAAGGGTCTGGAGAGCGATGTGAGCGTGACGAAAGAAGCCGCAAACACAGGAGAGGGCGGCGTGAGAATCTCTGATCAGTCCGCGACCGAATACATCCGTTTGATTGCGCAAAATGTTCGTGTCGAAGCCGGCAAAACCTACAAGTTGCGATTCTTCGTCAATCAACGAAGCGGCAACAGTGCGAATGTGCATTTTTGGTTTTTGGACAGCTACGAGGAACAGATCGAGCCCAGATCCATCATGGGCCCCCCGGAAGAAACAGCTCCCGGCTGGAAGGAATACGAAATTGTTGTCAAAGCTCCCGAAAACGCTTCGTACGCAGAAATTCACATCCAATCGAATCGTACCGCCATTGGAGTGACGGATTTTGATGATTTTGTATTTGAAAAATTAGATTGATGAAAGCCCTTGCCGGTTTTCGTGAGCTGTACCCTGAGGAAACCCTCCGGCGAAATGTGATTCTGTCCACTTGGAGGTGGGTGGCCAAGCGATATGGCTTCGAGGAATACGATGGCCCCACGTTGGAACCCTTGGATCTCTACGCCAAAAAAAACGCGGGAGGTGAGGAAATCCTTGGGCAACTCTACCGCTTCGAAGATGGAGGAGGACGTCAGGTCGCTCTGCGTCCTGAAATGACACCTTCGCTTGCGAGGATGGCAGCCTCCCGCGAAAAGCATTACCGGAAGCCGATGAAGTGGTTTGCCATTGGCAACTTCTTCCGGTTTGAACGTCAACAGCGTGGACGTCTTCGTGAGTTCATCCAACTCAACTGTGACATTCTGGGCGATTCTGGCCCAGGCGCCGATGCCGAGCTTGTCGCCTTTGGTATTGATGCCATGAGGGCTTTTGGGCTTGGGGAGGAAGACTTTGTGGTGCGGTTGAGTCATCGCGGTGCCTGGGCCTCATTTCTGAAGGACAAAGGCATTGCCGATGATCAAATTTCATCAGTTCTCCAGATCGCTGACAAATTGGAAAGAGATGCTCCCGAGGTGTTGGAGGAAAAACTCAAAGCCGTGGGACTCAGCTTGGCAGAGTTGAAGGATTTTATCCAAGGTCCCCCGCCACAGGAACTTCTCCCTGTCATCGAAAACCTGACCTCACGTGGCTTGGGAGAATATGTTGAAGTGGATTTGTCCATCGTGCGTGGGCTGGCTTATTACACGGGTCTGGTTTTTGAGGTTTTTGATCGATCGAAAAGTCTGAGAGCCCTCGCTGGTGGGGGGCGCTATGATGGTTTGGTGTCGGGTCTCAGCGAGGGAGCCGTCGATCTTCCTGCCGTGGGATTTGGAATGGGGGATGTGGTCCTTGGAAATTTTATCAATGAGGTGCCGCATGCCGAAACCCTCATGCAAACCCGGCTGACCGAGGCCCGTGCCTCCGATGTTTATGTGATTGTGGCGGACGAGGCCCGCAGGCCCGAAGCGCTCAAGGCGGTTCAAATGCTCCGAGACGCGGGGTTAACGACGGATTTCGGGTTTTCTCCCTCAAAAGTTGGAAAGCAATTCCAAGCCGCCGAACATGCCCAGGCAAAGTTTGCGGTGGTGGTTGGTTCGGAATGGCCATCCCTCAAAGTAAAAATCATGGCATCCCGTGCCGAGTCCGAAGTTCCTTACGAGGAGCTTGCCGAATGGCTAAAAAATCAGCAGGTTTAACGGCTCATGATTTATAGGACACACACATGCGCGGCCCTCCGCGCAACAGATGCGGGCACACGAGCCACTCTTTCTGGTTGGGTTGATTCCCGGCGTGACCATGGTGGCGTGATTTTTATCGATCTTCGCGACCGTGAGGGCATCACCCAAGTGGTGTTCCGCCCTGATGAACATGCAGCCGTCGCCGAGTCTTCGCATGCCCTTCGTGCCGAGGATGTGATCCGAGTCTCTGGTGTGGTCAGTCCTCGATTGGAGGGCACAGAAAACACCCGCCTCGAAACAGGGGCCATCGAAATCGTGGCTAACGAAATCGAAGTCCTCAACAAATCCGAAGTGCTGCCATTTCCGGTTGATGCCGAGCATGTGAACGAGGACCTGCGCCTCGAATACCGCTACCTCGATTTGCGACGCAAGGTGATGTCCGATTCTTTAAAAACTCGTCACCGCGTCCTCAAATCCACACGCGACTATTTTGACCGTCAGGGTTACTGGGAAATCGAAACCCCGATCCTCTCGAAGAGCACCCCCGAAGGAGCTCGCGAATTTTTGGTTCCCAGCCGTCTGGTGCCAGGCAGCTTCTACGCCCTCTCTCAATCCCCCCAACAATACAAACAACTCCTCATGGTCGGCGGCATCGAAAAATATTTTCAGATTGCCCGGTGTTTCCGAGATGAAGACCCTCGCTCTGACCGACTCACCGAACTCACCCAAATTGACGTCGAGGCGTCCTTCATTCAGCAGGAAGATATCTTTGCGCTCGTCGAAGGGTTATTGGCTGAGGTGTTTCGTGCGACTCGCGACGTCGAAATCCCCAGACCTTTTGATCGTATGACCTATCGCGAAGCGATGGACAATTTCGGCATCGACAAACCCGACCGCCGCTTTGGTATGCCGCTTATCGATGTGGGGGACATCTTTCGCGAGAGTTCCTTCAAAGTCTTCCGTGGAGCCTTGGATGCGGGCGGCGTCGTCAAAGCCATCAACGCCAAAAACTTTGCCTCCATCACGACTGGCCAAATCGAATCCCTCACCGATCTCGCCAAACGCTCAGGTGCCAAGGGCCTCGCTTTTATCAAAGTCGAAAACGGCGAATGGAAATCCCCCATCGTCAAATTTTTCACGGACGCAGAAAAATCCGCTTTGTCCGAGCGCCTCAAAATCGAAGAGGGCGACCTCATCCTTTTTGGAGCCGACGCTTGGGAAAGCGCCTGCACGGTCCTCGGACGAATCCGCCTCCAAGTCGCAGAGATCCTCCAACTCATCAAGGATCCCAACGAACTCAATTTCTTATGGGTCGTCGATTTCCCTCTTCTCGGCTGGAGCGCCGAGGAACAAAAATGGAATGCCGTGCATCACCCCTTCACCCGCCCCAAAGCCGAAGATGTTCCCCTGCTCGAAAGCGGCGACTACGCCAATGTCCGTGCCGAGGCCTATGACGTCGTCCTGAACGGTGTCGAAATCGGCGGCGGAAGCATCCGGATCCACGAACGGGAACTCCAAGAAAAACTTTTTGGTGTCTTGGGAATTTCCGAAGAAAAACAGCAGGAACTATTTCCCCATCTCCTCAAAGCCTTCCGCTTTGGTGCCCCTCCCCATGGAGGCGTCGCCCTCGGCGTGGACCGCCTCGTCATGCTGACCAACAACACCTCAAACATCCGTGACGTGGTCGCCTTCCCAAAAAACAGCCGAGGCGAAGACCTCATGATGGCCTCCCCCACCCCCGCCGAACCCAAACAACTGCGAGAGTTGGGCCTTCAGGTTGCTGCCAAGAAGTAGAGGTTTGTCATGATGGGCATGGCAATCATCACCCCGACGAGTCCTGCCACTCTGCTTGAAGACATGCAGGAAATCGCCTTCGCCAAGGCACGCCGTGCGCTCTCGGGCCTCAGGCAATCAGCCGCAGCCTGCGGCACAGACCAGATGACCATGGAAATCATTGACGCGGAGATCCAAAGTTACCGAAAGCAAACACCTCCTTCCCTCAAGCCCAAGCGCTGTCCGCGTTCTGACTCCCGCTGACGCTTGGACGGAGTTCTCGCGGTCCCTGCAATGAGCATTACCCACACCTCCCGCTCAGGAAAACCATGGGGCAAGACTCCTTCTTTGAGCTGATGTAATCTCATCTAAAAAATGGGATTCGCTCACAATTAAAGAAAATGCTCTTTTCTTTAATAACATGCCGCCTTATTAAAGTTTCGTACGATGAACCGATCTGCAACTGGCACCTACGATAATACCTCCGTCGGTGGCGAGACGGTGCGGGCCTTCGTACCTTCTCCCCTCCCGCCGGTGCCACCGCTGGATCTCGGCGGTGAGCGTCAGCGCCTGCTGGAGCGGGCCACCCTCGCTATCGGTCGTCTGGATAGCGTGAGCACCTTGTTGCCTGATCCCCAGCTCTTCCTCTACGCCTACGTCCGGCGGGAGGCCGTACTCTCCTCGCAGATCGAGGGCACTCAATCCTCCCTCTCCGACCTGCTGCTCTTCGAGTTGGAAGAGGCCCCGGGCTCGCCAATCAACGATGTGGTTGAGGTTTCCAATTATATTGCAGCCCTTGAGCACGGTATGGCCCGCCTGCGGGAGGGCTTCCCGCTGTGCAATCGGCTGCTGCGGGAAATGCACCAGCGCCTCATGGCCCATGGCCGTGGCGGCGAAAAGCAACCCGGAGAGTTCCGCCGCAGCCAGAACTGGATTGGCGGCACCCGCCCCGGCAATGCACGGTTCGTCCCCCCTCCGCCCCACGAGGTGGAGCGCTGCATGGCCGATTTAGAAGCCTTTCTTCACGACGCGTCGAATGGCATGCCAGTGCTCCTCAAATCCGCCATGGCACACGTCCAGTTCGAGACCATCCATCCCTTCCTTGATGGCAACGGCCGCCTCGGCCGACTGCTCATCGCCCTACTGCTCCACCATGGCGGCCTCCTCGGCCAGCCTCTGCTCTACCTCAGCCTTTACCTGAAGCAACATCGGTCGGTCTATTACGACCTCCTCGACCGCGTCCGCGCCAACGGCGATTGGGAGGCATGGGTGGACTTCTTCCTTGAAGGCGTGGAATCCACTGCGCTTGGTGCCGTTGAGACAGCGCGCCGCCTCGTTGCCCTTTTCGATGCCGACACCGCCCGCGTGCAGCAGACCGGACGGTCCGCAGCCAACACGCTGCGCGTTCTCGCTGCTCTTCGCCAGCGCCCCATGCTCACCCTTGGACAGCTCTGCGCCAACGCATCCATGACCTTCCCCACCGCCTCCAAGGCCATGCAACGGCTCGGCGATGCGGGCATCGTCCGCGAACTCACCGGCCAGCGCCGCCACCGCGTCTTCATCTACGACGCCTACCTCGCCGTCCTCAACGAAGGAGGGGAACCGCTATGAAAACCAGCCGTGAAAACGGCGAGGCCCCGATCAAGGGAAAGCCTCCCCACATCGAATCGGCAACGACCAATTCTTATACGCCTCCCGGCTACGAGGATCTCACCGCAAAACTCACTTCCCTCGCCGAAAACCTGCGCGGCCTCCAGGAACTCGGCGTCGCTCAATACACACCCGTGGTTGAGAACATCATCGCCACCCGCTGCCGTGATGCCCGGCACATCGAGCACACGCTCGACCACCTGCTCGACTTTGCCTGCCACCCTGACGGACTGGTGCTCTACAAATCGCTCTGCCGCTACTATTACACCATCGATCCAGCCGCGACGGCAGATTATGTCGGCTATTACCGGGAAATGTGGGAGGAAGAGACGGTCGAAGAGGAGATCAAGGCATGAGCCCCGCAATCCGCATTCCGCAATGGTTCGCCCCGGCTACAAACAGACTGAGGTTGGGGTGATCCCGGAGGATTGGGAGAGAACAACGTCAAACTTAAGAACTGGTTGATCGAAGGAAAGAAAGTGCTCGATACCGCCCGAGAGGCGCTGTCCTACCTGTGCGCGCCAGTGTCGCTGCCGCGTGAGATGGAGCAATATCTCCGTTATTTCTGCGGCCACGCCAGCAACCCCAATGCCCTCGGGGAGACCGAGGCTTTGCGGATCTCTTTTTACAAGGCAGTGGCATCCTTCGTTCGTGCCTACGCCGACCTCTCACAGAATCTCGTCGAAGCCGGGTATTCCGAAGCCGAAATCGCGGCACTGGCCAGGGAGGTGGAATTCTATAGCGACACCCGCGCCGCCATCAAAAAGCACTCGGGCGAGGAACTGGACATCAAACCTTACGAGGCAGATATGCGCCACCTCATTAACACCTACATCCAGGCGGACCCGGCAGATCCCTTGGGCACGGCGGAAAATTATTCGCTGGTGGAACTAATCATCGAAACGGGGATCAACGACGCCATCGCGAAAAAGCTCAATGAGAAAGGTAAACTCTCTCACAACGCCATCGCGGAAGGCATCATCAACAACGTCCGAAAAACCATCATTCGCGACCAACTCACGGACCCGAGATTTTACACGGAGATGTCGAAGCTGCTGGAAGACCTCATCAAACAGAAACGGCAGGAAACGAAGGATTATGAAAAATTTCTCGAGCGCGCGGAAGCGTTGGTGAAGCAACTGGGCAAGAAGATCTCTGCTGACGGCGTTCCGTCGGTCCTCCATGGCAAACCCGAGGCCACGGTGATTTTCAACAACCTGCCATCCATTTTGGCGGAAGGATCAGCCATCGTAAAAGAGCCCAGCCCACTGGACGTATTAGAACGAGCGACACTCGCCCTCCAAATTGACCAAGCCATGCGTGAGCACGCGCCCGCAGGATGGAAGGGCGATGACACACGGGAAAAACAGGTACTCAATGCCTTGTTCCCGGTCATGTCGCGGAACCGGCAGGCCACCCAAGCGCTTTTCGAGATCATCAAAAAACAACCGGGTTACCTATGATCGAAGCGATCCAACTCGGAGACCTGTCGATTCGGGTGACCCGCAAGGCCATCAAACACGTCCATCTTTCGGTGCACCCCCCAAGTGGACGAGTGACGCTTTCCGCGCCAACCTCCACCCGCCTTGATGTGGCGCGGGCCTACGCCATTTCTCGACTCGGCTGGATTCGAGAACAGCAGTCAAGGTTGCGGAAGCAGTCCCGGGAATCCCCCCGCAGATTCGTCGAACGAGAAAGCCACTATATTTGGGGCCGGCGTCGGCTCCTGACGGTGACCCATCTCGAGGCGAAACCTGCGGTATCCCTTGACCATAAGCTCATCACCCTGACCGTGCGTCCCGGAAGCAATCTCTCAAAACGGGCCGAGGTGATCCACGATTGGCACAAATCGCTTCTCCACGCTGATGTCCCAACCCTCATCAAAAAGTGGGAATCCAAACTGAAGGTCAATGTCACGGGATATTTCCTTCAGCGGATGAAAACAAAATGGGGAAGCTGCAATCCCCGCAAGAGACATATCCGCCTCAACACCGAGTTGGTAAAAAAGCCAAAGGACCTCCTCGAATACGTCATTGTCCACGAAATGGTTCACCTCTTGGAGCCAACGCACAACCACCGGTTTATGGAGATCCTCACGCGGCACTATCCTTCGTGGCGCGAAGCCAGGGCCGAACTCAACGAACTACCGCTCACTGCGGAGGTATGGAAGGAGTGAGATTTTCAGCAATGGAGTGAATTGACTGTCATTGCCTTCAAATGGCGGGATCACCCTGTCGGTAAAAAATTGGTCGGGCCGACAGGATTGCCTCCGGGGACTCCGGCTCCGCAACTGGGCTTCGCTTATTAAGAAGCACTATCGCGCTGGCGGTCGAACGGCGTTCAAATCCTGTCGGCGAGCTCCTTGGGGTGAGGTATCAGTGCAGGGCAAGACTCTCTTTGTGCAAAAATTAAATTGGTCGGGCCGACAGGATTCGAACCTGCGACCTCTTGAACCCCATTCAAGCGCACTACCAAGCTGTGCTACGGCCCGCCAAACGAACAATATCTGCTATCCGCCCAGTGCAATCAAGCAACTTCGGGGAACATATTTGATTTGGTATCCTAGTTTTTTTCGAGCAACTTTTGCGAGTAGTCTTTCAATCCATCGATGAGGCTTTGGGTGATTTCGCCAGGTTTTCCTCGCCAGAAGGCCCCGATGGGGAGAGCTGGGAAACCGGGGAGTGGCAGCGCTTTCAGGGTGGGGTCCTTTGCCAGGTCGGGGGTCAAAACAGCAAGACCAGCACCGAGTCCATTCCGCACATAAATGGCGACAAGATCTTGGGAACTGGTCTCCAACTCGGTTCGCCAAACGATGCCACGTTTTGCCAGCTCTTTTTGAAACTGACGCGGCAGCATTTCATGGGGCGGAAGACTGATCAGCGGGATGCGTCCCGCAGCCCCGGCTTTCATCAACACCGTGACATTCCGCCACGGAGGATTTGACGGCACAAGCAGACACAACGGCAGTCGGGCAAGGGTCAGAGATCGGAATCCCGGAGGCAAGCGGGTTTCCAGAACTGTGATGGCCAGATCCGCTTCGCCTTGGGCGATCAGCCGCTCGGCTCCGCGTTGGTCGATTTCTTGCAGGGTAACCTTAAGACCGGGAAATTGTTTTCGAAGCCCTGATAATAACACCGGAACATGTTCGCGCATCACCTCGGTTAGGCCCGCCAGTCGCACCACCCGCGACACTTTGCCGCGGATGAGATCTTCCATCTCACCTAGCTGACCAAAAAACGGGCGGATAAAGTCATACAGTGCCCGCCCGGATTCGGTCAGCCGAAACGGGCGACGCTCGAATAGTTTGGTGCCAAGATCAACTTCCAGGCTGGCCACTTGCGCACTCACGGCGGGCTGTTGAACGCCATAGGGCATCTGACGACACGCCGCCACAATCCCTTCAAAACGTGCCACATAATAAAACAGCTCCAAGTGATGAACATTCATATATCGATATTATCAATGTTACACTATAAACTATCGATTATGTAAAATCCAATCCTGACTGCACTCTTGCCGCTGATGAATACAAACCTACAAAATGTCAGCCTCAACAAAACCAGGGGGAACGGGCGTCCCGCCCGTTTTGAACATGTCATATCCACCAAAGGATCCTCCACTCACACGCAGGACGCCTGTGCTCCCTGGACGAGCATCCCGACCAGCCTGCTTGGCCTGATCCGCAAAATCGCTCTTTGGATCGCCCGGCTTCGGTATCAAGTGAAGGCACTTGGTGTGGAAAACATTCCTTCTCAGGGCGGAGTGCTTTTGGTGTGCAATCACGTCAGTTATGTAGATACCGTGATCCTCTCGTTGGCATGTCCACGAGCGATCCGGTTTCTTTCCTTTGAGAAACTTTTTGCCGTTCCGATTCTGGGCACGATTCTGCGTCTTGCTGGTGCCATTCCCGTTTCACCAACCCGAGCAACTGACGCCATCCGGCGTGCAGCTGAATGCCTGCGTCGGGGGGAAGTTGTTTGTATTTTCCCTGAGGGGCAACTCACACGCACGGGGTGTTTGATGGAATTAAAGAGCGGGTTTGAAGTCATTGCCCGTCAGGCTGGTTGCCAGGTGATCGTGGCTCAATTGGATGGGCTGTGGGGTTCGATTTACTCCTTTGCCGACGGACGCTACTTCACCAAATGGCCGACGGGTCTTCGTCGGAAAGCCATGGTATCTTTTTCGGCCCCGCTGCAGGCGGCTGAGGCCACGACAGACCGTGTGAGAGAAATCCTGCTTGACCTTGGTGAGAGGACTTTTCGGGCACGCCCGATAAAATCCTCCCTCACGGTGCGATTGATTCGCGCTCTCAAAGCGCATGCATTGCAAACGGTGATCATGGATCCCTCCTCCCCCATCAAAAAGCTCCGTGGCGCTGAACTCCTTGCCGGAGCCGGATTGCTGGCGATGCGTTGGAAAAATCTCCCCGATCCCCGCATCGGCATTTTGCTTCCTCCGGGGATTGCGGGAACCTTGGCCAATGCGGGTGTCCTTCTCGCAGGGAAAATTCCTGTGAATCTGAATCCGACCCTCACAACCGAAGCGGCCCAATCGTGTTTGAAACTCGGCGGAATCAAAACGGTGATTACGGCCGGGATTATCAAAACCAAGTTCCCAAATTTTCCATGGCCTGAGGATTTGGTTTTGATCGAGCGGGAATTGAAAGGTCTTTCATCCATGGCTCGCGTGGCCTCATGGATGGTTTCACTCCTTGTGCCTGCGGGTGTCTTGAAGCATGTCCTTGGACAGCGAGATGTCACTGGCGAGGAAGAGGCTCTGCTGCTTTTCACAAGTGGTACGAGTGGACTGCCGAAAGGTGTGGCCCTGACGCAACGTCAGATGCTTTCAAATTTCGAGCAGGTTGGGGAGACTGGTTTCCTCCAGGCCAACGATCGGATTCTGAGTGCCCTCCCCTTGTTTCACAGTTTTGGGCTCACGATGGGATTGTTCATGCCACTGCTGGCTGGTCGCAAGTTGGTGACAGCCCCCTCTCCGCTGGACTGCAATGCCGTGGCTTTGGCCGCTTGCGAGGGCCGGCCCACGGTGTTGCTGACAACTCCGACGTTTCTCCGCAACTACGCAAAACGCATCCCAAAAGAAGCGTTTTCGACGCTTCGTTTGGTGGCGACAGGAGCAGAGCGCCTTCCCGCAGAAACAGCAGAACTCTGCCACAATCGATTTGGTTGCGAGGTCTTTGAAGGCTATGGGCTCACCGAGGCCTCGCCTGTGGTGAGCTTTAACATGCCGAATCCCCGGCGAGGTTTGGGGGCAAAGTCCGATCAATGCGGGTCAGTTTCAGGCAGTGCCGGGCGGTTGCTTCCCGGGCTAACCATGCGTTTGCTGGATCCGGAAACCGGCAAAGAATCGCCGGGCGGCTCAGCTGGCATTCTAGCCCTGCGCGGCCCGAATATCATCAATCACTATCTCAATGACCAATGCCCTGAAAAATTCGAAAATGGCTGGCTGATCACCGGCGATATTGTTCGCGTGAATAGCGAGGGGTTTCTTTTTTTGGAGGGCCGACTTTCCAGGTTCTCAAAAATCGGAGGCGAAATGGTTTCTCATGCGGCTGTGGAGGAAGCGATTGGCAAAGGATTCCCCGACCCCAGCTTCACCGCTCAGGATTGTGTGCTGGGACGCCCCAGCAGCGAAAAAGGGGAGGAACTTGTGTTGCTGACCACACGCAAAATCACACGTGACGATCTTCGCCGCACGCTTGATGTCCCAAACCTGTGGGTTCCCCGTCACGTGATCCACCTCGAAACCCTGCCAACCCTCGCCACAGGCAAGCTTGACCTTGCAGCCAGCCGCCGTCTGATCGAGGATCAACCCACAACCGCATGAAAACGTATATCCTCGACGGAATCTGGGGCTGGCATAGCCGGTGGGGGGGATTGCGTCAGCGCATCGAAACCTCTTTGGGACCGTGCGAAATTTGGCGGTATGATAATTCCGGCCGCACGTCCTTGGAAGTTGTTGGAGCTCAACTTCGTGAGGAATTGGGTCAGACCGCCGTGCCGCTCAATCTGGTGGGATATAGCATGGGGGGCCTTGTGATCCGAGAGGCTCTTCGTGGGGCCGCCGAACTGCCCGTGAGGCGTGCGGCATTCCTGCATTGTCCCCATCGGGGGTCCCTGGCGGCCCACTCACTCCGCCTTCCAGCCTGCCGAGAAATGAGGCCCGGAAGTGCGTTTTTGAAACGGCTCAATGAATCCCCATGGTCAATCCCTACGCTGGCCACGTGGTGCGCTTGGGATGCGGTGATCCTACCCGGGCATTCCGGACGTTGGGATCGCGCCACCACGCTTCTTCAAAGCCACGTGCCAGCTCATGCCTGGCCGGTCATCTCCCCTGGTTTGCACCGTGCGGTGGTTAATTTTTTAGGTGAGGACAAGTCATAGGGCATGGCCCATTTTTTTCTTCTTTGTGGCCAAATAGCGGGCGT
Source organism: Terrimicrobiaceae bacterium (assembly GCA_041744075.1). Taxonomy (GTDB): domain Bacteria; phylum Verrucomicrobiota; class Verrucomicrobiia; order Chthoniobacterales; family Terrimicrobiaceae; genus JAJTZA01. The sequence continues at coordinate 4,460 of JBGTLQ010000155.1, read as the reverse complement.
TGTGAGGATTGGGGGAGGAGACGATGGGGAGTTGCTCGACAATCTCCAGATTGTGTCCTTCCAAGCCCACAACTTTGCGCGGGTTGTTCGTCAGGAGTCGGATTTTTTTGACCCCAAGGTCAGCGAGGATCTGAGCCCCCAAGCCATAATCACGGAGGTCCATCGGAAATCCCAGACGCTCATTGGCCTCGACGGTGTCCAATCCCTCTTCTTGGAGCTTGTAGGCATGGATTTTGGGTCCCAGTCCAATCCCCCGACCTTCCTGGCGCATATATACCAACACTCCAACGCCAGCCTCTTGAATTTTTTTCATGGCGTGATGGAGTTGTGACCCGCAGTCGCACCGACGGGATCCAAAAACATCGCCGGTCAGGCATTCGCTGTGAACACGAACCAGCACCGGTTTCTCAGGGGTGATCACGCCTTTCACGAGAGCCAGGTGATGAGCCCCATCCACTTTTGACAAATAGAGGTAGAGATCAAAATCTCCAAAATCGGTTGGCATGACAATTTTCTGCTCCCGTTCAACCAATCGCTCGCGCGTGCGGCGGAAAGCGATGAGATCTTCGATGCTGCACATTTTCAGCTCATGCTTTTTTGCGAACTTGCGCAGGTCAGGAAGCCTTGCCATGGAACCATCTGGATTCAAAATTTCACAAATCACCCCGGACGCATCAAGTCCTGCCAGCCTGGCCAAGTCCGCAGCAGCTTCAGTATGACCCGCACGCCGAAGCACTCCTCCCGGCTTGGCTTGCAGGGGGAAAATATGACCCGGCTGCACAAGGTCCGAGGGTGCCGCCGTGGGGTCCGCCAACACTTTGATAGTGGCTGCGCGGTCCCGGGCACTAATGCCAGTTGTTACGGACGAAGACGCATCCACTGACACCGTGAAGTCGGTTTTGTAAATTTCTCGGTTATGGGCCACCATGCGCTGAAGGCCCAATTGCCGGGCGCGCTCCTCTGTGATGGGAACACAAATCAACCCTCTCGCATGCGAGGCCATGAAGTTGACGATTTTTGCCGTCGCCTTGCAGGCAGCGATCACCAAGTCCCCCTCATTTTCGCGGTCCGCATCATCAGTCACAATCACCATTCGCCCTCTTCGAATCTCTCTGAGAATTTCCGGAATTGGGGAGAAAGGCGATTTTGTCATGGCGTCAGCATGACACTCTTACCACTTAACGTGCAAAAGAATTGATCGGGAATCGGAGCCAAGTCGGCGGGCAACAGACGGCCGCGCTACCAGGGGAGGAACGAGCTTGCTCAAGTGCAAAGCGTTTTACTGCATTCGCTGCTTGGGGGATTTGGGAAGATCCTCTTCCGTGGCCCCATGTTTGTTGAGCAGTTCATCGCGCAGGCGCACGAAGCATTCAGCCAGCTGTTGCGAGAAGGCCTCCTCCTCCCGGCCGGGAGGAATGAGTTCGCCAAGGCAGATCCAGATTGGAACTCTCTTCCACGGCTTCCAATTTTTGATGTTATAGAGCCGATCGCTGCCCAAAATCGCGCACGGCAAAACCGGGGCTTGGGAGAGGCGGGCAAGCATGGATAGTCCTCGTTGAGAAGGTGCTCCGGCAAGAACCGAGGCGTCTCCATCGCGAATGCCTCCTTCTGGAAAAATGCCCACAACCCGCCCATCTTGAAGACGGGCGACAGCTTCCCGCAAGGCTGCCCGATCAGGTGCTCCACGACGAATCGGAATGGCATTCACAGAGAGGAAATATTTTTTACTCCAGTCGGTGGCATAAAGCTCGCTCATCGCCAACCAGTCAACCGGCCTTGGGGAATACGCTGAAAGAAAGGGCGGATCGAAGTGGCTAATGTGGTTGCTGGCAAGAATGACCGGCCCGGTGGCAGGGAAATTTTCGCCATGTAAAACCTTCACGCGCGAACTAAATGTCAAGATCACTCGCAGAGTTCCGACGGTGGTGTGATAAGAAATGGCCCGCCCCATGGATCTCCACGGGCGGCTGGGATCTGCCGTCATACCTGGACAACCCGAACTTCAACCTCCAAGCGATCAAAGGCATCGGCCGGGCCTTTCCACGAGCCGGAGATGGGGGAGGCTTGTCCCGGATCGCGGGCCACAGCCACGGAGACGTGTTCATTGCCAGTGACCTTGTTGGTCGTTGGGTCAAACCCTTTCCACCCCGCCCCCGGAATATAAATTTCCGTCCACGCATGGGTGGCCCCATGTTGGTTCTGGTTCATTTGAATGTACCCGGTGACAAAACGCGCTCCGAACCCCCAATGCCTGACAGCCTCCATCATCAGAACCGCATAGTCGCGACAGGAACCGCGCCCAAGAGCCAGCGTCTCCGCCGGCCTTTGAACCCCCGGCTCTTCCCGCCGCTGATAGGTAAAGTTTTGGTTGATTCTGGCATTCAAGGACGCAAGGAGGTCGAACGTGCCGATCACTTGCCCGGGCTTGTAAAGGTCCTCCAACCATGTCCGAAGAACTGACCCGTCACGTGGGTAGCTGGCAAGCCGGTAGGGAATCAACTCTGGAGCCTCATCCATGGGGTATTGGAAGGGATATAGAGCGGCGTCGGGAGAGATGACAAAATTGAGGGGATTCCCCTCATAATTGGCAACAAGCACCTCGCTGCGAATGGATAACCGGCTGGCCGCGTCTGAAAATCCAAGAATCGCAATCGAATTGCCATACGTGTCGCGTACCCAGCGGACCGTGGCAGCCGGCTCAATCTTAAAAATCGAGCTCTCAATGTGGAGGTCATGTCCCTCACGAGGTCGAACCAGCGCCCGGTGAGGCCCAAACTGCACCGGAGACCTGTAATGGTATTCGGTTTTGTGGGAGATACGGATTTTTTTCATTCGCTGGCTGCCGTGAAAAAGCGCTTCTGTTTTGCACTAATGGGGCGACCGAGCCGCTCCAACACAAGGAGCATGTCTTCCCAGACTTTGCGTTTTTCAGAGATGGATTGGTTTCGAAGCAGGTAGGCCGGGTGGTAGGTGACCATCACAGGAATCTCGTGAAAGTCGAGCCATCGCCCCCGCAACTTGCCCAAGGGTTCTGTCAGCCCGAGAAGTCCCTCCACGGCCGTGGCACCCAAGGCGACCATGGCTTTGGGGCGAATCAATTCTATCTGACGCTCCAGCCAAGGCAGACAGGTCTCCATCTCACTGGCCTTTGGCTTGCGATTTCCGGTCACTCCGGCTGGCATATCAGGCCGACATTTTAAGACGTTGGCAATGTAGATGTCATCGCGAGTGAAACCCATCGCGAGAATGATTTTTGTGAGGAGCTGGCCGGCGCGGCCGACAAAAGGTTCGCCTTGTTCATCTTCATCCGCACCGGGAGCCTCGCCCACAAACATCAAATCTGCTGAAGGGTTGCCCACTCCAAACACCACCCCTTTTCGCGAGGCGACAAGATGGGGACATTTTGTGCAGGTGAGAGCGGCCTCGCGAAGGGCTGATAAGGTTTGGAAGGAGGAGGGAGACATCCCGGAGGCACTCGCGGAGATGATGGATTTCCGAGGTTTTGCCATTTGGAGAGCTTCCACCGAAGAACGGGCGGCCGTCGCCTTGCGCCGTGCGCCTTTAAGGGCTCTTACCGCTGGCAGCGCTTCTGCAAGTCCTTGTTGAAATGGATCAGACATGCCATGAACGTTGCGAATTGGGTTGCCGTCTGTCGATCTTTCTCTCGTGGAATTTTGGTGCAAACCGCGCCCTACCGATTGGAGGGCCTATCCATCAGGGCCTGAATCACCGAAGCAAGCTGCCCCGGCGGCATGGCTTCCTGAAGATAGCGGTGGGACCCCTTCGGATCCGACAACCAGGAGTTCCTGCCTGTTTCATCAACGAGGATTTTTCCGGGATCACTCAACTCCCAATACTTGTCGCCCTGATGCCCGGTGCCGCGCACGGCGTAAAGCACAGCCGTTTGGTCCCAACTGGGGCGTCCGTTTTTCATGTCAAGTTTGTGAGACACTTCAAAACCCCGGTAGGCACAGGCCACGGGGCTCTGATTTGTCAAATCAACGTAATCACAGCCAGTGGGGATGTTAATGCCAATTTCAAAACCTGTGAAAACCACGGGGGTTGGCCAGGAAGAAAGGACGGCCGCCGTGTGGGGCCCGCAGTCATTAGCAGCAAAGTTCCACTCGGGATTGTCAGGAGGTTCAGGGAAGTGACCGCCCATCACGACAAGCTCGCGCACTTTGGAGCGCACGAGTTCCGGCTCGGCTTCCCACAAATCCCGCAAGGCCTTCAGGTGTCCAATCGTGACAATCACAACCGAGTGATCCTCTTCCTTTTCCAAAATGCGCTTATAGAGGGCCAAGGCGTCTTCGGCTTCCTCGGCCTGTGTGATTTTGTGTCCATGCTGCTCCGTGTCTCTTGCAATGGGCTCCGCAGCAATTTTGTCAGCAGGATCACCCACATCCTCTCCCGTGTAGGCTCCCAAAGGGAGGTCGGTTCGGCCACACCAGGCATTGATC
>JBGTLQ010000154.1:0-4968 GCA_041744075.1 Terrimicrobiaceae bacterium | reverse complement strand
GCCTTGGACTATTCGCTGACGGTGGGTTGGGTGAGCGCCAAAGGACGAACCGGCCTGCAAAGTCGCATGGGCACGGAAGTGATGTATGAGGAATACATCCAGACAGACGCCGCCATCAATCCGGGCAACAGCGGCGGGCCCTTGCTGGATGTGGACGGACGCGTCATCGGGATGAATACGCTGATTCACGGAATCCAACGCGGTTTGGGTTTTGCAATTCCCTCGAACATGCTGCGTCAAATCGGGGAATCGTTGATGGAACACGGACGCGTGATTCGTCCCTGGTTGGGCATTGGCATTGCGTCTGTTGAGGATGAGCGTGTGCGTGCGCGCGCTCGTGACGCCATCGATGGAGTGGAAACCGGCGTGCTGGTGTTGAGCATCATGTCGGATGGTCCGGCGTATGACAGCGAGCTGCGTCCGAGTGATGTGATCATGGGCCTCAACGGGGAAGGGGTTCGGACTGCGGTCGATTTACAAAAAGCCGTTTTAAAAAGAACTGTCGGTGAGGAAGTCACTTTGGACGTGTGGCGCCGTGGCGAAAAATTGGCGATCAAACTAAAAACGGCAGAAATGGCTCCGAGTGCAACGGTGCGTCCTGCATTAACTCTCCAACAACCCGATGAGGACACAACCGATCCTGAAGCCGATGCACAGGCGCTGGATTTGGGCGAGGGCCCTGTCATGCAACCCGGCCAACCGCCCGGCGACGCAGCCACGCCAGCCAATGCGCATGGTTTGCAGTTGCAGCCGCTCACCAAGGAGCTGGCGCAAGGGCTCGGTGTGAGCACAGAGAATGGATTGGTGATCACGGACGTCGCCGAAGGCAGCGCCGCTTCGCAGGCGCTCCTGCAACGCGAAGATGTCATCACAGAAGTCGATTCCAAGCCAGTGACCACTCTGGAGGATTTCGAAAAAATCCTGGCGCAGGCAGATTTGAGCCGCGGTGTGCTGGTTTACTTCGAGCGCAAAGGCGAACGCAGTTTCGCGGTGCTAAAAAGCGGCTCCGCGAATCCGTAAAGTTCTGAGCACGGGACTGGAAACGCCCAGCCACGGCTGGCATTAAAAGGCGACCATGTGTACAATTTGTCGTCCGGATTCATTGCACTATGGATACCCATGGTTTGACTTACAGATTTTCGTATTTTACAGTTTCAACTATGGAATCGTCCATTAGCTCGACAGAGGCCGCACGCCACTTGGGAGAAGTCCTCTACCGTGTCGAGCACGCGCGTGAGAGCTTTATCCTGACTAAAAGCGACAAACCTCTGGCGCGCTTGATCCCCATTAGTCTCTCCACTCGATCAACTGGTGCTGAAATTATGAAAGCGCTGGCTGGATTGCCACACGATGGCGGATTTGCGGATGATCTTGAGCGGGTCAACCAAATGGACTCGGCACAGCAAAATCCGTGGGACTGATTATCGACACATCGGCATTGGTTACCTTCTTCAACCAACCTCGTGAAGCGATCAAATAAATGGGAACGGCGACGCACATGAGCAGGATGATTCCGATCCGCATGACTTTGGAGATTCGATAGCCACGATATTGAGCGTCGCAGTGGCACCAGGCGGCAACGGTGCCCACAAACACAATCGTGTAAATCCAATCACTCGCACTCAGCCATGCGTCATGCTCATATAAGAAGAAATCCAATGCTCCAAAAATCGCGGAGGCAAAACAGCAAATGACCAGTGAAATAAGTGACCACTTCCGATCTTTGGGCTGACTTAATTCTTCATGCATACAAAAAGTGAAAGCACATGCTGCCGCCGGCAATTTTCAACGCGAGAACAGAAGCACAATGCCGCGTCAGATTTCCATTCCTTTTGTTGAAATGCATAATCCCGCACAGCTTCCTCCGCAGGCCGGCGCTTCATCTCGCGAAAATTTACGCGAGAGAATTCTGAGTTTCGTTTTGGATGATCCCCAATCCTCTCTCCCGTTTTCCAGCCGGCTGGCAAGGGAACAAGGATGGACTCATGCCTATGCGGGTCGTGTGAGTTTCGAATATCGTCGATTTTTAGTGCTGCTAACAGAGGCGGAGCATCCCGTGACCCCCTCAGAAGCGGTGGATCACGCATGGCATTTACACCTTCTATATACTCGCAGCTACTGGGTGGAGCTGTGTCAAAAGACGCTGGGGCGTGAGCTGCATCACGAACCCACGCGGGGCGGAGCCGAGGAGGGAGCCAAATTTGTAGATTGGTATTCCAAAACCCTGAGCACTTATCAGCGAATCTTTCAAGAACCCGCCCCGGCCGAGATTTGGCCTTCACCAGCAGAGCGGTTTCAGGAAGCAGGAATGAATCGTTGGGTGGATGTTGGCCGCTTTTATCTTGTGCCGAAGCCGAGTTTTGTCTGGTCTTGGCTTCGCAAGGCAAAAATTCAGTAACCCGCGTCGATTCGTAATGACCGCCTTTCATCCTATTCTCGCTTTTGGAAACTCTGGAATGTCCGGTGCCGATTTCCTGATTCTCTACGGCTTAGGGATGCTGTTTTGCCTCATCATCACCTTGCTGCTCAGGCAATCCGTTCAACGCAGCTGGCGCGGGGCGGGGGTGCCCGAGTTACACCACCCCACAGAAATTGCATTTCTCGCTGGAGGCGCACCCCGCGTTGCCCAAGTTGCGTGTTGTCGGCTCATCGCCGAGGGTCGGGTGAAGTTTGAAAAAAAGCTTCTTCGCGCACCGCGATTGATCGCCCTTTCAAACAATCCCCAACCCGGTTCCGACCTGGGAGCGTTGGAACAATTTCTCTGGGAAAAAATTCAACAAAAAGGAAACAAAGGCCTCAAGTTGGACGAAGTGGTCCCCCTTCTGGAGCCCATAACAGCGGCATTGGAACCCAGACTGGCCTCGCTGGGCCTTCGCCCGACTCGTCGGGAACGGCGCAAAGCTCACAGCATGCTGCTCCTTCCGGCGGCCTGCCTTCTTTGTATCGGAGCCGTTCGTGTTATTTACGCTGTCGCGAATGGCGAACCGGTATTGTTTCTTCTTTTTTTGATGATCCTAACCATTTTGCTGCCTTTTCTAGCTGGGGCGGGACTCGGACGCCTTTCAGCCACCGGCAAAGAACTGCTGATGTCACTTCGGCATCTTCATCAAACCAGCCGGTCAACAATCCAGAGAGGAAAGTCGCTGCCGGCTGCCCAGACAGACCGGGCCGTGGCCCTTTATGGAGCAGGCGTTCTTGCGCCATTGGCCGGATTCGATGTGGCAGCTCCAGTCGTGGAAAAGACTCTTCAAAATCAAGGGAAAGCCAGCGGAGATGGAGGTGTCGGCTGCGGCGCAGGGTGCGGCGGAGGAGGACATTCCGAAGGAGGGGGATCGGGTTGTGGAGGAGGTGGCTGCGGTGGGGGAGGTTGCGGTGGAGGGGGGAGTTAAACTAGGCGGGATGAAGATCCAGAGAACGCCGAGCCCCAGCTGGGCCTGTCTCCGTCGCTCCCGTGTCGAGCTGGAGCACAGCGTTCCCAAGGCAAAGCTGGCTTGCTAAATGATGTTTTTCGTGTATTTTTCGTGCATGGCTACGAAGACAATTACGTTGGAACTTGATGCGTATGAGAAGCTGCGTCGGGTCAAACGCGGAGGCGAGTCTTTCACCGAGGTGGTGCGCCGGGCTGTCTGGGTAGATGCTCCCGCGACCGGAGAGGCGTTGCGAAGCTACTTCCATGAGGGAGCAAGTGGGGTGAGCCACAAATATCTGGACGCGGTTGAAGAAGCGATCAAGCACGACCCAGTTCCCAATGATCCATGGGCTTGATTCTCGATACGAATTTCATCATCGTGGCAGAACGTGAGGCCAAGCGAGGGATCACTACGACGATCGATCGTTTTTTTGCCAACCGAGTGATGGAGACGTTCTACATTACTTTTACTGTGGCTGGTGAGCTTGCCTGCGGTCAATCTGCAAGCCCGAAACGAGATTGGGAGCGCCTGTGTCGTCCTTATCCGATTCTCCCATGGTCGAGCGAAGTATCCTGGCAGTATGGCGAAATCTATCTGGCTCTTGCAGCCGAAGGACAACTGATCGGAGCCAATGATATTTGGATCGCGGCCACCGCGCTGGTGCACGGCATGGGTGTGGTGACCAACAATGTGGACGAGTTCAGTCGTGTTAGTGGTTTAACTGTGGTGCCCTATCAGGTTTATTAGCTTAAAAAGATAGCAAACCCCTAAGTCTTAGCTGCGGGTTCACAAGTGTGAGGCCCGCCCCCAGCTTAATCATTAAAAATTGCCACCCATCATCTGGAGCCAGTGGAGCACGAAGAATTTCTTTTCGCTTGGGAAAAAATTCGCGGATTGTCCGATGATAGGGCGGAGGCTGGTCATCATTTGTAGGGAGACGATGGCAAAGATGAAAATCCAGATTTTCAGGTGGCTGTGAGTGCCGCGGTCTCCCTGCATGCCTTGAAACAGTAATTTCGTGCCCAGAAAAAGGGCGATGACCCAAAAAATTAGATGCAGATTTGCCATCAAAGGGATGGAGTCGGTGGATTGGGAAAAGACCCAGGCGACCGGTGCGAGGCCTATCAGAAGCAGGGACATCAGGCTGAGCATCGAGAGCAATCCTCCCGAGATCTGGCGCAGAGTGGCATCCACTCCGCCCAAGCAAAGGAAGATGTATAAACTCGGCAGACAAATCAGTGCCGCCGCAGCACAACCAAGAAGGATTTTTGCCGGGGCAATCCAGAGCTGTGTGCCGCCGGTGAGACTCCCCGTCACCGTGCCGTAAACGCCAAGACAAAATAGCGTGATTCCTGCTAGGCAGAGCATCACTTTCAGCGTTCTACCGCATCGGAGTTCGTGCAACACTCGCCCGGGGTGTTTGAGAATGGAGTCGATGACAGTCAGGACTGAGACGGCTTGCGGCATGGGTTCATCGTCAAGTGGCGGCGGAGTTTGGGATCGTTGAGCTGCGGCGCGGCCGGAGATTGGAGGGATGGGTGTGGGTTCGTTCATAGGA
>JBGTLQ010000153.1:0-25475 GCA_041744075.1 Terrimicrobiaceae bacterium | reverse complement strand
GCAACAGCGGCAAGTCCTTGCTCAGAATTCTGAATGACATTCTGGATTTCTCAAAAATCGAAGCCGGAAAATTGGACATCGAAAATGAACCGTTCAGCCCCGGTCGCGTGGTTCAGGAAATCTGCAAACTGTTTGCTCCCCTCGCGGCAGAGAATGGCACCAAAATTCTGTGGAACTTCTCCCCCACCCTGCCACCAGCGGTGTGCGGAGACTCCACAAGGCTCAGGCAGGTACTCTCCAACTTGGTATCCAACTCCATCAAATTCACACGAGCAGGCACAATAACGGTCTCTGCTTCTTCCTCGGATGATGGAAAAACCCTCATGTTTTCTGTGGCTGACAATGGCATTGGAATCCCCCCGGAGAAGATCCCGTCGCTTTTTCAGTCGTTCGATCAATTGGATGTCTCCACCGCACGAAAATATGGGGGAACTGGGCTGGGGCTGGCCATTTGCCGCCGCCTTTGTGAACTCATGGGCGGTTCGATTCACGTGAATCCCAACGTCCAAGTCGGCAGCGAATTTTTGTTTTCGATTACTGTCGGGGTGGCCTCCACAGCGGATCTGCTCAAATTCGACGCAATCGTGCCAGCAGATAAAATCAATGACTTCGATTTTTCTCCTCTGCGCTTCCTCATCGCGGAGGACAACCCTGTGAACGCTTCCCTCTTGCGTCACCATTTGAAAAGGTACGGCATTGACGTCTTAGTGGTCACTGACGGACAAGCTGCCAGCACAGCGATGGCCGATGTTATCTTCATGGACGTTCAAATGCCAGTCATGGACGGCATCGAAGCCACTATCCGCATTCGAGCCAGAGAAAGCCTTGGAACCCACCAGACTTACATCATTGCCGTCACGGCAGAAAGTATGCCCGAAGAAACAGCTCGGTGCCGAGAAGCTGGCATGAATGACTTCCTGCTGAAACCATTTCGTCCCACCGAATTGGAGAGCGCCTTGGCGACATTCTGCTCAAAACACTTTGTTCCACCGCACTCGCCATAGATTCCATAACATCAAAATAGCAGAAGCCGACGAAAGGCGCGAAGGAGGACAAGTAAAAGAAAGAGCAGGTTGGCAAAGCCGATGCCTGCGGGTAGGCAAAGGTGCCCGAAACGAAGTTTCCAGGCCAGTTTGCACTGAAACTCTTGGAGATCGCCGGGTAATTCCGCCAGACACTGTGCGACGAAGACTGTGTGCTCGGTGTCGTCGCTCACCATTCCCCGCCCGCAAACGAATCGGTGGCGCCATGGCCCGGACTATCGCCGTTTGATGCGTTGCGCGGAAAAGCCCTTTGCAGGAAGCCCGAGACTGTCGCCGAAGGCCTTTCCCAGAAGAACATTTTCCAGCGGTTGCTTCACTGGAGAACCTGATGTGCTGCGAGGGCAGAGATGCAAATCCAAAAAGAACCCTCAGGAAGAGAAGACACTTCTCCAAGGTGATGACAATTCGCAATCTAATACCAGAGTCTTCCGCTGGGCTTTCCTGGAGTTTTAAAGCCAGAGAAACTTGTTCCAAGTTCCTCTACTTCGCTACCTTCGTTTCTTTCTGTTCAGAATTCCGGGGCTCAGAGAGCTTTCTTTGCGTCTTTGGGTCTTTGCGTGAGTTATTCTGGACTGCGTGGGGATGCAGGATGCCAAGAAACTTGTTCCAAGTTCCTCTACGTTATTTTGCTCTGAGCTGAGTTACTCGACGATGTCTTCCTCTTCTTCGACATCGGCGACGACGGGGGCGATGGCTTGGAGGACTTCGTTTTCGCGGAGGTCGATGAGTTTGACGCCTTGGGCGTTGCGTCCGACTTCGCGGATGGCACCAACGCCGGTCCGGACCATCTTGCCTTTGTTGGTGATGAGCATGATTTCGTCATCGTTCCTCACGGTGAGGGCACCGGCGACGCCGCCTGTGCGTTCGGTGACTTTCATGGTGATGATGCCTTTACCGCCGCGGCTTTGGTTGCGGTATTCATCGAAGGCGGTGCGTTTGCCGAGGCCATTTTCGCCGGCGACGAGGAGCTGGGCGTCTTTGTTGACGACAGCGGCTGCGATAACGTAATCGCCTTTTTGTGGGCGGATGCCCCAAACGCCAACGGCGTTGCGGCCCATGTCGCGGCAATCCTCTTCACTGAAGCGGATGCTCAGTCCCCCGTGGGTGATGAGCACAATTTCGTCAGAGCCATTGGTGAGTTTGCAGTCAATGAGTCGGTCGTCTTCTTCGATGTTGATGGCAATGATTCCGCCTTTGCGAATATTGCGGAAATCGCTGAGTTTTGTTTTTTTGACAACGCCGCTGCGTGTGGCAAACAGGATGGAGAGTTGATCGCTCCAGGTTTCCTCGTCGGTGTTTTGGCCTTGGATGCGGATCGTGGCCGCAATTTTTTCGTCCTTGCGGAGTTCAAGCAGATTCGCAATCGAACGGCCTTTGCTGGCTCGGGAACCTTCGGGGATTTCGTAAACACGTTCCACGTAGCAGCGTCCCGTGGCGGTGAAAAACACGAGGTAATCGTGGGTGGTGGCCGTGAAGAGGTGCTCAACAAAATCGTTGTCCTCTTCTTTTTCGGCTTCGCGTGCGACCATGCCGATCACGCCCTTGCCGCCCCGGCGTTGGGAGCGGTAGGCGCTGACGAGGGTGCGTTTGATGAAGCCGTTGTGGGTGAGGGTCACGATCACGCCTTCATTGGCGATAAGGTCCTCGAGGGCCATCTCTCCTTCGTCAGGGACAATGTCCGAGCGGCGGGGGCTGGCATACTTTTCGCGGATGACGCCAAGTTCTTCCTTGATGATTGTCAGCACGCGAGACTCTTTCGCAAGGATGTCGAGAAGGTCTTTGATTGTGGCAAGGATCTGATCGTATTCGCCTTTGATTTTGTCACGTTCGAGGCCCGTCAACCGATAGAGTTGAAGATCGAGGATGGCGTCCGTCTGGCGTTCACTGAGGTGATACATGCCATCGGCGAGTTGTGTGGATTCGCGGATCAGAATCCCGAGGTGCTCGACAGTTTTTTGACTCCACTCCAGGGCAAGGAGTTTGATTTTGGCTTCGTCGCGGCTGTTGGCTGAACGAATGATCCTGATAAAATCATCTAAATTGGCGAGAGCCACGAGGTAACCTTCCAAGAGGTCGGCGCGTTCTTCGGCTTGCTTGAGCAGGTAGCGGGTGCGGCGAAGGATGACTTCCCGGCGGTGCTCGATGTAGCAGGCAATCGCGTCTTTGAGCGAAAGCAATTTCGGGCGGCCCCGGTCAATGGCCAGCATGCTCACCGCAAACGAACTTTCGAGGGCGGTGTGTTTGTAAAGGTTGTTGATGACGACCTTCGGGTTCGCGTCACGTTTGAGTTCGACGACCACGCGGGTGTTTTCGTCAGACTGATCACCGACATAGCTAACATCGGTGAGTATTTTATCGTTTACGAGTGCCGCGATCCGTTCAACGAGGGTCTTGCGGTTGACGCCATAAGGGATCTCGGTGATGACAACCTGCTCGCGGTTGCCCTTCAGCTCTTCGACACCAGCGCGACCGCGAACTTTCACCGACCCGCGGCCGGTGTGAAAATATTGTTTGATGCCTGCCGTGCCGCAAATCACGCACCCGGTGGGAAAATCCGGGCCCTTCACATAGGCCATGAGCCCCTCGATGGAAATATCCGGGTCATCGATTTGCGCACAGATCGCGTCAATGACTTCCCCGAGGTTGTGGGGAGGCATGTTGGTCGCCATACCGACAGCGATGCCGGTGCCACCATTGATGAGAAGATTCGGGAACGCGGCGGGGAGGACGGTGGGTTCCGTGCGTGTGCCGTCATAGTTCGGCACAAAATCCACGGTGTCCTTATCCATGTCATCCATGAGCGCGGCACCGAGGTGTTGAAGGCGGGCTTCTGTGTAACGCATGGACGCCGGAGGGTCACCTTCCACACTGCCAAAGTTGCCCTGACCCTGAATGAGCATCTCCCGCATGGCCCATGGTTGCGCCATGTGAACGAGTGTCGGATAAATGGCCTGGTCACCGTGGGGGTGATAGTTACCCATCGTTTCACCAACGATTTTGGCGCACTTGAGGGATTTGCGTCCTGGTTGAACGCCCAACTCGCCCATGGCGTAAAGGATGCGGCGCTGAGAGGGTTTGAGGCCGTCCCGCGCATCAGGCAGGGCGCGGGAGATAATCACAGACATCGAATAATCGAGGAAGGATTTTGACATCTCCTCGGCCACATCGATTTTTTCAACTTTTTCGTTTTGGCTATACATCAGATTTTTTTAAAGCGGTTGGTTCGTGGGGGCCAGTTTCAGAAATTGTTCCTCCCAGTCATCGGAGAGGTCATCGGATTGACGGACCGTCCCGGGTTTGAGTTGGGATGAACTTGGGATTTTGACGCCTAAGAAGCCCAATGTCGAGCGGATGGTGACATCATAATTGGCACAAAGGTCTTCGTAAATCACCGTGTGGGGCACAATGCCATTTTTGTCGTAGAAACGCTGCCAGACGGCCTCATCTTCCTCGGTCTCTTTGAGGCACTTGGCAATGAGTTCGAAATCAAAGCTCGGCTCGGCATTTGCAGCATTTCCCTCTTGGATTTTCCAAAGCCCGGATTGGAGTGCTCGGGCCTTTGAGATCGCTTGACGGAGTTTGTTTCGGCGGACCATGCGCAGGTATTTCAGGCGGGGGAAAACGGAGGCGAGGAGATCCTTGTCATCATGATTCCCTGGAAACGCTGTGCGCAACCTTTCAAGAAACTCATGCAAGTACCACCCCATGACCTTGAACCCAAACACCTCATTGGACGTGGCTGTGGCAGGGACAATCCCACGCACATACCCGGCAAAATCCGCCTGCGGATCCAATTCGTGAGCTGTCCCGTATTCTCCTTCAAACTTCGGCAAAAAGAATTGTTTTGGTCGCCCGGCTTTGCGGGTGGCGTGGAGGCCATCGGTGAGAAAGTTGCTGCCACTTCGCGCGGTCGCACAAACCAGATAACATCGCCTCGGGTGCCTCCAGTTGTGAAACAGACCACCCATGTCAGTGAGAACATGAACTGAAAGTTAAAGGATGCAGAGGCGGCACGTTTTCTGAAGGGATCAGACGTCAAGGCGGGCATTGAGGGCATTGTCCTCAATAAACTGACGACGGGGCTCCACGACATCTCCCATGAGAATCGTGAACATGCGGTCAGCGTCCACGGCATTGTCCTCAGTGAGGTCCACTTTCAGGAGGCGGCGTTTCTCGGGGTTCATCGTGGTTTCGAAGAGCTCCTTGGCGTTCATCTCTCCCAGACCTTTGAATCGATCAATGGTCAGACCGCGTTTCCCGATTTCGAGGACTTTGTCTAGGATCTCAGGGATTGCAAAGACGGGGTGGGAACGGCTTTTTTCGCCTTCCCCTTCGATGACCTCAAAGAGTGGTTTGTCGCTGGCCGAGTAGTGATCGATGTGGAGGCCCTTCTTCCCAACTCAGCGATCAGTTTGAGGACGGCACCCGATTCGTGGAGGTCCACAAGACGGGCGCGTCGGCGCGGGCCTTCCGCACGTTTGGTGGACTTGGCCACCGGGGCGGCGGCCACTTCGCCATCGGTTTCTGCCTCCCCATTGGTTTCAGGGGTTGGTGCTTCAAACAACGCAAGATCATCATTGGCCTCGTGGAAGGTCCGGAGGGCTGTCTCGTCAGTGAAATAATAAACTTCCTCGCGGTTACCATCACGCACGTGCACGAGGTAGGCGGGGAGGTTGCCGGTTTTTTCGTCACGCCGGGTGAGGTATTGCTCAAAATCGCCACCATGACGACGAATAGCGTCGGCGTATTTTTGGAGCCGTTCGAGCAGGCCCAAAATTTCTTTGAGTTGGGCGGACGTCAATTCTTTGCCGTCGCTGCAGTTCTTGATGCGCACTTCCTCGGCTCCGAGGCCGATGAGGATCTTGTTTAGTTGGGCATCGTCAGCGACGTATTCTTCGCGGCGTTTGCGTTTGATGCGATAAAGCGGCGGACAGGCGACATAGACATGACCGCGGCGAAGCAGGAGCGGCATCTGACGATAGAAAAAGGTCAGGAGGAGGGTGCGGATGTGGGAACCGTCCACGTCGGCATCGGTCATGATGATGATCCGGTGGTAACGCAGGCGTTCGAGATTAAACGCACCTTCCGAATCGCCGTCGCCAATGCCTGTGCCGATGGCGGTGATCATCGTTTGAATTTCGGTGTTTTGAAGCACCTTGTCCAAACGGGCTTTTTCGACGTTGATGAGTTTACCGCGGATGGGGAGGATCGCTTGGTAACGCCGGTCGCGTCCCTGTTTCGCCGAGCCACCTGCAGAGTCACCTTCGACAATGTAGAGTTCGGTGAGGGACGGGTCCTTCTCGGAACAGTCGGCCAATTTTCCGGGCAGGCCACCGCCGGAAAGAGCGCTTTTACGAACGGTCTCGCGAGCCTTGCGGGCGGCTTCGCGGGCGCGCGCCGCCATGAGGGCTTTTTCGATAATCTTTTTTGCGATGGGCGGATTCGAATCAAAAAAGGTCATCAACCCCTCATACACAATCGAGCTGACGATGCCCTCGACCTCGGGAACAACCAACTTGGATTTGGTCTGGGACTCGAAGCTGGGGTTCGGGTGTTTGATCGCCAACACACAGACCATGCCCTCGCGGGTGTCATCACCACCAATGGCTGGGTCCTTATCTTTGAGGAGGCCGTTGGAGCGTGAGTATTGGTTGATCGCGCGGGTTAGGGCCGTGCGGAAGCCCGTGGCGTGCGTGCCACCATCCGCATTCGGAATCGCATTCGTGAAGCAGAGGAGTTGGTCGTTGTAGCTGTCATTGTATTGAAGCACGACATCCACAAACATGTCGTCCGTGATCTCGGTTTGGTCCTTGTTTTTGAAACTGACGCTGCGTTTGCCAGCGAGCACGATCGGCTTGGGGTGAACGAGTTGCTTGTTTTCGCCGAGCTGACGCACAAATTCCTCGATCCCGAGTTTGTAGAGATAGGTTTCCTTGCGGACCGGCTCGGGTCGCTCGTCAGTGATGACAATTTCGAGGCCGGGGTTCAGGAACGCCAACTCGCGGAGGCGGGCTGCAAGTTTGGCGAATTGAAATTCGACGGTGATCGTAAAAATGGTGGGATCGGGAAGGAATGTGATCAGCGTTCCCGTCTGCTTCTTGTTTTTGACGTCGCCGATAACCTCCAGCTTTTGTGTGGTCACCCCACGCTCAAAGGCCATGTGATAAACTTGGCCCTCACGGGTGACTTCCACCCGGAACCAATCGGAGAGCGCATTCACGCACTTGGCACCAACCCCGTGCAAACCGCCTGAATATTTGTAGGCTCCCTGACCGAACTTACCGCCAGCATGCAGATTGGTCAGAACGAGTTCGAGGGCGGGGATTTTAAATTTCGGGTGGATATCGACCGGGATTCCACGGCCATTGTCACGAATTGAGCAGGATCCGTCGGAATGGAGCGTCACTTCGATACGTGAACAATATCCCGCCAGATGTTCGTCAATCGAGTTATCCAGAACTTCGAACACACAATGGTGAAGCCCGCGTTCGTCTGTGGGCCCAATGTACATACCAGGTCTCTGACGCACCCCGGCCAGGCCCTCGAGTTTGTCGATCTTGGAAGCATCGTATTTTTCGAGGTTGTCGGGGTTGAGAGGTTCTTCGTCCATGCGTGTCGTGTTTGATTGGTGACCTGTCATCCTAGCGGGTCCAAAATGGGGGGACAACCCCTTTCCCATAGAATTTTCTTGTTTGCCCGGTTGACTTGCCAGCCCGGTCCGTCCACGTTTCTACCTTCCCAATAATGAAAAACATTTTGTTTGTGTGCACCGGCAATGTTTGCCGAAGCCCCATGGCGGAGGCCATGTTCCGGAAAATGTCGCAAGGCCTTCCGGGGGTTGTTGTTGCCTCGGCGGGGGTCAGCGCGGGAAATGGCCACCCTGCCAGCCGCGAGGCCGTCGAGGTGCTTGCCGAGCAAGGAATCGATCTCACCAAGTTTCGCAGTCAGCCAGTCACCGAGGAACTCCTCGCAAAAGCGACCCATGTGTTTGTGATGACCGATGACCATCAGCGGCTGCTCGACCTTTTTTTCCCAGAGGCCTCGGACAAGGTTCACCTCGTGCGCGAATACTCCAAAGGCGCCCGAAATGTCCCTGACCCCATCGGCCTCGGAAAACGTGCCTACCTCGAATGTCGCGACTCCATCAAGTCCGCACTCGTAGATATTCTAGAAGTTATCAAACAACCCACATCTATGTCAGAATCCACCGCCCTTTCGTCCACCGACCCCGCCATCGCCGATGCCATCAACAAGGAACGGCATCGTCAGTTTGAGCACATCGAGCTCATCGCCAGCGAAAATTTTACAAGTCAGGCCGTGATGGAAGCGCAGGGATCCTGCCTCACCAACAAATACGCGGAGGGATATCCCGGGAAGCGTTGGTATGGGGGGTGTGAATATGTGGACATCGTGGAAACGCTGGCCATCGAGCGCGCGAAAGCCTTGTTTCAGGCCGATCACGTCAACGTGCAGCCCCACAGCGGCAGCCAAGCCAACATGGCGGTTTATTTCAGCGTGCTGACACCTGGTGATCGAATCCTCACCATGGACCTTGCCCACGGCGGACACCTCACCCACGGCCACAAAGCCAATTTTTCCGGCAAACTCTACGAGGTGCATCATTATGGTGTCAGCCAAGAGACCGAAACCATCGACTATGACGCCCTTGCCAAACAAGCTGAGGAGGTGCGTCCAAAAATGATCACCGCCGGAGCCAGCGCGTATTCACGAATCATCGATTTCCCACGTCTTCGCGAGATCGCGGATTCGGTCGGGGCTTACCTCTTTGTGGACATGGCGCATATTGCCGGTCTGGTCGCCGGAGGAGTGCACCCTACGCCGATTCCCCATGCCCACTTCGTAACAACCACCACGCACAAAAGCCTGCGGGGTCCACGGGCCGGGCTGATTCTCTGCAAGGAGGAGTTCGCCAAAAAAGTCGATGCCCAAGCCTTCCCCGGTGTCCAAGGAGGGCCGCTCATGCATGTCATCGCCGCAAAAGCGGTCTGCTTCAAAGAAGCGTTGGAGCCATCGTTCAAAGATTATTCACGTCAGATCGTGAACAATGCGAAAGCCTTGGCGGCTCGCTTGGCCAAATTGGATTATCGCATCGTTTCAGGCGGCACAGATAATCACGTTATGCTTGTCGATCTGCGTGGGGCCGGCGTAAACGGCGCCGATGCTTCCGTGGCCCTCGACAAAGCCGCCATCACCGTCAACAAAAACGCAATCCCCTTCGACACCGAGCCCATTTTCAAAACGGGTGGCATCCGTTTGGGAACCCCAGCCGCCACGACACGCGGCATGAAGGAAGATGACATGATGGAGATCGCTGACTTTATCGATCACGCCTTAAAGCATCGGGAAAACGAAACCGAACTGGCCGCTCTCCGCAAAAAGGTCGTTGCGTTCACCTCGCAGTTTCCGCTGCCCTGACGGGCGATGTTATGCTTCTCTGAAGGGATCAAAAACAGTCAAACCCAAACCTCGAAAATCCTCAACGTTCCGCGTCACAAGCGTGAGGTCGTGATGAAGCACGGTGGCTGCAAGAATCGCATCAATGACCGGAAGGGGGCGGATATCCTGTAGCTGCCCCCACTTTTCGAAAATCTCGAGGGTAACATCCAGCATTCGGCTCCGGTATTGAGTCGCCAGCGAATCGGTCCAGTTTGCCAATCTGGCCACCTGATTCAAATCACGAGACCTTAACCGCTCGATCCCCATTCGAATTTCGCCAAATGTGGCGACACTGATAAACAGCTCCTCGTCGCGTTGTTCGTGAACCCAACTCAGAACTGACATATGCGCCTTTTGCCCCTTGCGCAGTTCGCTCACAATATTGGTGTCCAGAAGGAATCCACTCACCCGCTTCAACCTAGAAAAGCCTCTGTGGAGTTGCCCGACCGGGGAGGCTGCGGTCCCGCTCGAAAACGTCGTTGTTCCCAACATCCGGCATGCTCATCAAAAAATCCTTGAATGAACGTTCTTTCTTCCTGGGCACCAGGGCATCCCGCAAAATCCTGCGGTGCTCTTCTTCCATGGATACACCATGCTCACCGGCTCTTCTTTTCAATCGGCGAACGACGGTTTCCTCCAAGTTTCTGACGATGAGTTGCGGCATGACAGGATGATGCGCTATCATTGATAGCACGTCAAGAAGGGACACCTGGCTGGTAGGGCAATCGCATTAATAATTTGTTGCTGTTTTCTCGGTCTTAACTCGGATGGTGTGACGGAAATTCGCCGGGCGAAGCACGGAGAACTCCCGGATATTCGTTCAAGAGCAAGCTACCCCGGCAGGGTAGTTCGTTTCTCGCAACCCAAGGCTTTGGAACCATTCCCTTTGGGAAAAGCTTGCAAACTTGGATGTGGACTCATCTCCCAGATCACTCGCTCCTCTCGCTTTTAGGGCAGAGGCAAATCCGCTTTGGATTTTCGATTCCTTAACAACAGTATGAGAGAAATTGCTATGACAAGATATCCGGTCCATCTGACAACACCCCAAAGCTGAATCATGCCACCTATGGCATCCGAGAAGAGTAATCTTTGGTCTTCGTCTAAACTTGCAGCATGATAAAATTTAACTCCGATTCCTTTAACTGATTCCGGAGCGATAAAATTAGACATGGCGACTTGGACAATGCCAATCATCAGCAACACGCTAACCATTATTATTTCTGCCTTGTCTTTTTTTATCATTTTATTGTTTCAGAGAAGGGCCAGAAACGGGTCAACGCGTATTAGGGAGATTCGGATGCTGCCCCTACAGGGCAGATTGATTCATTTGCCACAACCCAGGGCGGCACCTGCTTCGCGGATTGCCCTGGGCTGTTGGATGTCGCCCCTTCGGAGCATTAAGATTGATTCCAGCATGCCTGAGCAGAGGGACACGAACTTGAGCCCCACCGGAGCTTCATCCCCTAGCCCAGGGCAAGCGAAAGCGCCGCCCTGGGTCTTGCGCAAGAAGCGTACCTGTAGGGGCAGCATCCCAAAAGGTCGTTGAGTTAGTGCCATTCATGCCTGATCCCATTTGAGCTGCCTGCCCCTCACTCGACAACCGTCTTTTTTTTGCGGCGGCGTTGGGCGTCGGCTACGAATTCGGCTTGAGCGTCGAAGGCGAGCTTGCCGTTTTGGAGTGGGGTGTAAACGCCATCCCGCTGCATGACTTTGGCTTTGACATTATCCCGCCAGAACCATTCGAGAATTTCTTCGATATGGGCCTTGGCGCCGGGGGCCACAATTGGGAAAACCGTCTCGACGCGGCGAAAAAGATTGCGTGGCATCCAGTCGGCGCTTCCCAGATAAATCTTGGGATCGCCTGCATTTTCGAAGCGGTAGATGCGACTGTGTTCAAGGAACCGGCCCACAAGGCTGCGGACCTCAATATGCTCGCTCACGCTGGGAACCCCGACCCGGACCGAACACATGCCCCGGACAAGGAGCCGGATTGGCACGTTCGCAGTCGAGGCGCGGTAAAGGGCCGCGATGATCCCCTCCTCCACCAGCGAATTGGTCTTGGCGAAGATTCCCGCAGGCAGACCTGCCTTGGCATTCGATATTTCTGTTTCAATGAGTGAGAGAAATGATGGAAACAAATTGTAAGGAGCCACGAGCAACTCCTTCATCTCAGGAAATTTCGAGACTCCGGTCAGGCAGTTGAAGGTTTCCGCGACTTCATCGGTGATCTCGGGACGACACGTTAGCAGCCCAAGGTCGGTATAAATTTTGGCAGTGGAGGGATGGTAATTTCCAGTGCCCATGTGAACATAACGGCGAATGCCATCCCCTTCGTTGCGGACCACCATCAACATTTTTGCATGGGTTTTCAGGCCAGTGACGCCATAAACCACATCCACTCCCGCCTCGCGCATCATTCGGGCCCATTTGATATTGGCGGCTTCGTCGAAGCGGGCTTTGAGTTCGATCACGACCGTGACTTGCTTTCCATTTCGCGCAGCGTCCATCAGGGAGGCCACCAAAGGTGAATCCGAGCTGGTGCGGTAGAGGGTTTGTTTGATGGCGAGCACGTGGGGGTCTTCGGCGGCCTGGGCCAGAAAATCCACCACGGTTTGGAAGCTGTCGTATGGGTGATGAAGGAGAATGTCCCCTTTGCGAATGTGGAAGAAGATATCCGCCTCTGCTTCAAGGGAAACGACGGTGTTCGCGGTGAACCGCTTGTAGCGCAGATCAGGACGGTCCAATTGCAAGGCCAGTGGCATCAAGCGCACAAAATTCAACGGCCCATCAATGCGAAACACATCCTCCTCCTCGAGGTTAAATATTTCGAGAAGACGCGCGACCACTACTGGCGGGCAGTCTTCTTCCACTTCCAGCCGGACGGCCGCCCCGCGATTCACCTTACGCAATTCGGCCTCGATCGCATGGAGAAGATTCTGGGATTCTTCCTCATCAAAATACAGATTGCTGTTGCGTGTGATCCGAAAGAGATGAGCCCCTTTGATCCGCACCCCATGAAAGAGGCTTTCCACGTGGTTCTGAATGATGTGTCCCAGAAACACAAAATCATCGCCGTTTTCTTTCACAGAAAAGGGAACAACGCGGGGAAGAATCCTTGGAACTTGGACGATGGCCACATCGGTATTGAGGTTCTCCCCCTCCAATTCCACGATCACGTTCAAGCTTTTGTTAAGCAGTTGGGGAAAGGGATGAGCCGGATCCAAGGCCAGCGGTGTCAGCACGGGATGGATGCTGCGATGATAATATTCCTCAAAATGTTCACGCTCCCGCACGGGGACCGCCGGGTATTGATGGAATCGGATATTCGCGGCCTCCAACTGCGGCTTCAAACTGTTGCGCCAGCAGGCGTATTGGTCATCCACCATGCGGCGAACCCGATCACAGATCGCTTCCAGCGCTTCGGTGGCGGTTAACCCATCCGGTCCGGTTTCAAAGAGACCGGTCTGACGCTGCTGCTTCAAACCCGCGACGCGCACCTCGAAAAACTCGTCAAGGTTCGCACTCACAATCGATAAGAACTTCAAACGCTCAAGGAGCGGGTTGGCCTCATCCATCCCTTGGCCGAGGACTCGCTGATTGAATTCCAACCAGCTTAATTCCCGGTTGATATAGAGATGCGGATCCTCGATTGACATCCCACCATGGTGAATTCAGGTTTGCCGAGGTCAAGGTGAGAATTTTGACATTTTCTTAAAAATGCCATTTTGGCGGGGAAACGTTGGCAGGTTAACCTTTAAAAAAAGTGCTATTTTCCCTTGCCAATCGGTATTGATGCGTTAGCATTTCCGTCCCTCGCAACCCGTGCGGAACCAATTTGGCCTTTTAACTTGGGTCCCGATTCGGACCCGGAGTCGGCACATTGCGAGCGATCGAAACACTACCTATGAGCGCAACACCATTCACAGAAGAATCCGCCAAAAAGGCGAACATCGAACTCATCACCGATGCCAAAAAAGGTCGCCAAGCCGTGCATGATGTCGTTGTGGCCCTCCAAGCCAATCGTCGTCGCGGAACAGCCAGCACAAAAACCAAGGCTGACGTGGCCCTTAGCGGCGCAAAACCATGGCGTCAAAAGGGAACTGGCCGCGCTCGTGCCGGGTATAAGAGCTCTCCCGTCTGGTCTGGAGGCGGTGTCGCTTTCGGCCCCCATCCCCGCAGCTACGCCAAAAACGTTCCAAAAAAAGTCAAAACCCTCGCATTCCGCAAAGCCCTGAGTGAGCGCACTCTCGCTGGAGATGTCCTTGTGGTTGATACCTTTGCCGTCGCAGAAGCCAAAACCAAAAAATTTCTCACCCTCCTCGGAGATACCGTCAAAGAAGCCCGCAAGGTGCTTATTGTATCAAACACCTTCGACGAGAAAACCTACCTCGCGGCCCGCAATGTGGCGGAAGCCCAACTCGCACGCGCCTTTGACGTGAACACCGAGCAGCTCCTTGCCTACGACAAAATTGTCATCACCCAAGACGCCCTCACCACCCTTTCCGAAAGACTCGCCAAATGAACCAGCCCTTCGACCACGTGCAGACGATTATCCTCACCGAGAAGGCCACCCTTCTCTCTGAGAAACACAATCAGTACACCTTCCGTGTCAGCCCCCGTGCCAACAAGTTGGACATCAAGCGGGCTGTCGAACTGCTCTTCAAAAAGACGGTGACCAATGTCAACACCGCCAATTTCACAGGCAAAAAGAAGCGCGAACGGACTGCCAATTTCGGCCGCCGCGCCAACTGGAAAAAGGCCGTTGTTACGCTTAAGGACGGCGAAAAAATCGATCTTGCTTGAATCATGGCCCCCGGGCTTCCGGGGATCGTCACCGTGGAAAACGAACCAACGTCCGAAGGACAAAACTTCGTTGCCGATCCTGAAGATGCCGGATTGCGGCTGGATCGCTTCCTTGTTGAGCGGTTGGAGGGCGTTTCCCGCTCCCGCGTGCAGAGCGCGATTCGTGATGGCTTTGTCGAGCTGAACTCAGGCCCAGCCAGGGCTTCGGACAGTCTTAGCCCAGGCGATGAAGTCGCATGGAACGAACCACCCCCGCGAGCCATGGATTCCGCCCAGGCAGAAGACCTCCCATTGGAGGTCTTGTTCGAGGACAAGTGGCTCATCATCGTCAACAAAGCGTCTGGCATGGTGGTCCACCCCGGTGCCGGAAATACCAATGGGACGCTGGTCTCCGCGCTATTGCATCACGGCACGCAGTTGTCGAGCAGTGGCGGAGAAGCACGTCCGGGGATCGTTCATCGCTTGGACAAAGAGACGAGCGGATGCCTGGTGGTTGCAAAGAACGATGAGGTTCATGCTCTGCTTTCATCGCTCTTTGAAGCGCGCAAGGTTTCCAAGACCTACGTGGCCGCTGTCGAAGGCCGCTTACGCAAACCTTCCGGCGTGATCGAGGCCACTATCGGCCGACATCATGTCCACCGTCAAAAAATGGCCATCGTCTCAGAATCCAAAGGGCGCGAAGCGGTCACCGAGTATCGCATGCTGGGAATGATGGATGGGATCAGCCTCGTGGAATGCAAACCCCGAACCGGCCGAACCCACCAAATCCGAGTGCATTTGAAACACTTGGGCTGCCCGGTGCTGGGCGACTCAGTTTATGGAAAACGCGGAGAGTATTCGCGTCATCTCCTCCACGCATGGAAGCTGGCTTTCCAACACCCCAAAACGGGTGTCCCCATCGCCGCAGAGGCTCCAATTCCGGCCGATTTTTGTGAGGCACTTCCCCCCGCCGTCCAAAAGATGATTTCGGAATTGAAAAAGCCCTAGCCATCCCGGCCCACTTGGGCGATTTTAGCCGACTTGATGCGAGTGTTTAGTCATACCCAGAATACGATGCCTAAGAGCAAACCGCTCCTGGTGCGAATGGGCCTCCCAGCTCTAACCATGCTTCTGGGGGTCACGACAACGTTCGCCGAGGCCCCCGAAGTGTTGGAGGTGGACCTGCAATCTGCGATCCGAATGTCCCTTCAAAAGAACTTTCGCATCCAAGGCGAGGCCTATGGACCCAGGATTGCCAAAGCTCTGCAACGAAGTGCCTCGGGCCGATTTGATCCCATTCTGGAGATGTCGTACACCCGGGATGAGAACAACCAGGAACTACGGACCCTGAACTCCAACTTGGAGGATGCCACGGTTGCGCCAGGCGACCCCACGCCAGAGCTTTTTGCTCGGCGTCAGGGCAATGTCGCCGACTCCGCTGTTGTTGGCCTAACACCGTGGGGACTCACCTACGATGTCGGCGCCTCAGTCTCCTGGGATACCAGCAACCAGCGGGTGCCAGATTTCACCCGCTATGAAACTTTTTTCGGAATCGGCATTGTCCAACCTTTGCTCAAAAACTTTGGCACTGATGTGAACCTTGCCAGCATTCGCATCGCACGCGCTGACCGTGCCATCTCGGGGTGGCAACTTCGCCAAGAGGCCACCAACGTTGTGACCGAATGCATTCGAATCTACAGCGAACTTTGTTTCGCCATCGAAAATCTCGCTGTGGAAGTCCGGTCAAGGAAGCTGGCGGCTCAGTTGGTCACCGACAATGCGAAACGCGCAGAAATTGGTGTGATGGCCCCATTGGATGTCCTTCAGGCCCGCGCTGACCTTGCCTCTCGGGAAGAACGGGTTTTGGTCGCGGAACGCGCCGTTGCTGACAACGAAAACTTCCTCAAGCAACTCATCACCGATGAGATTATTGGAATTTTGGGCCTCCGTGTGATTCCCTCCGCCCCCCAACTTCCGGCCCTGCCCTCCGTGAATCGCGAACGGGATTTTCCACGCGCCTTTGAACTGCGCCCGGATTATCGGCAGGCCCTCATCGATATCCAAAAACGCCAGATCAACATTGTTTTCACCCGAAACCAAGCGCTGCCACGGATGGACCTCGTCGGAAGTTTTGGCCTGAATGGCATTGACTCGGATCTTGGGCAAAGCCTCGCCCGTGTCGCCGGACAGGATAACAGCAACCTCGCATGGAATGTGGGGGCCATCTTCAGCGTGCCGATTCCCAACCGTGAAGGCACTGGAAACCTCGAAGCCGTCAAGCTCCAGACTGCCCAAGCCCTCATTGGTCTCAAACGGCTGGAACAATCCATCTTGGTTGAGGCTGATAATGCCGCCGGCCAAGTCGAAACAACCTCGAAACGTATCGATGCCAGCCGACTAGCCCGCGAATTCGCCTCGGCCACCCTCGAAGCCGCCCAAGCCCGTCTCTCCAGTGGGACCTCAACAACCTTCGAGGTCCTCCAATTCCAACGCGACCTGGCCACCGCCGAGGCCAACGAACTCCGTGCCCAAGCGGATTACATCATTGCCCTCGCCGAATACGCCCGCAGCATCGGAGCCACCCTCGAAAGCAATCGTATCTTTTTCGACGAGCCGTAAAGCCTTGATGTGGCGGGTAGCGGGTGAAGGGTGTTGCTTAATCCGATGCCGCATTTCTTGTCCCTTCATGCGACGGACGCCGATCAGTTGATTCGCGCCGACCCCGGCGTCTCCCCCGAGGGGCTGCCTCTGACAGTCTACCGAGCGGCCCCCCGGGCCGCCTGGTTGGCGAGGCGTCCCTACCAGCTTTTTCGAAACCCCCATCGGTAGGGCGCGTTTCGCCGAAACCGCCGACTTCTCCCATCATGCTACGGACGGCGAGGGACCGCCATCCCTACCTTTCTTCGAAACGCTCCGCGTGTGGCGTAAGCCTCCCCCCCGTCGGTAGGGCGCGTTTCGCCGAAACCGCCGACTTTTCCTCCATCCCTACCATCAGACACAAAAAAACCCTCCTTGCTTTCGCAAGGAGGGTTTTTTGTTAAGTTTGTCCGTTCAGCTTAGAACGAGAAGACAACTTTGGCGCCACCCCAGAAGGTGTTGGGGCGAGTTGTGCCGAAGAGGTTTTCCCAAGCGTAGCTGTAGGCACCGTAACCGGAGACGGTGATGGTTTCGTTGATGGCCCAAGGAACGGCGATACCAACTTGGAGATCGTTAGCACCAACAAATTGGTTGCCGTTTTGATCAACGTTGTAGTCGAAGTTTGTTCCGAAGGAAACCCAAGGATCGATGGAGACAGCGTCAGCGATCACAGGAACGCTACCAGCGATTTTGGCGAGCATGTAGCTTGTGGCCACATCTGCGAGTCCGTCGTCAGCAACGTCAGGACCCAAGTTGAAGAAGTAGGTCAACGAAGGAGTGATTGTTGCGAATCCGAGATCGAAGGTGTAAGCCAAGGAGACATTCAACTCATGCGAATAGAGCGGGCTGCTCCAGACGTAGTAGAAGATGTAACCGAAGCTCAGCGCGAGATCGCCGAAGGTGTGTGTGTAGGTCGTGTAGATGTCGACTTCTTTGTAATCGACACTACCTGTTCCGAAAGCCACCCATGACCCGATGGTCAGGAAGTCGTTTTCGCTGAGGTTGAACGTCACATTGAGGTCGGTCCAGTAAAGTCCCGAGCCGTAGCTTTCGTTGTTACGAAGAACGTTGGCACCACGGAACATGTAGAGGCTGTCCCAACCTGTGCTGAGATTTGCTCCCCACCATTTGGTGGTTTCTTCCACGATCACTTTGTCTTTGAATGTTTTGCCATCACCAGCGATGAGCGGGTTGCTCGCGAGCATTGCTGCAACGCCGACGGCGGCAAGAATCTTGTTAGCCATTTTCATTTTGTTTTTTTCCTTTGTTTTGTTGATTTTTGCCCCGCCGATGTCCGCATTTGCGGGATCGCCGGGTGGTTGCTCTCATTGGTTGGATGAGAACAGATCAGTGTTTAGCACGGATCATGCCAAGTTGAATAATGGAGGATTTTCGTAACGTCAAAGATTTTTTTCAAAAAAATTGAACATTTTTCAACACCCGGTGTCACTTTTCATACACCTCTTGTTTTTAAGTTCCCTCATCATTGGCGAACTCGGAAGCAGTAAGGTGTAACCCGTAGATAGTTTAAGGGCGATCTTGAGGCAAGGTCCAGCAGGTTCTGAGCAGGGCAATCGCAACGGGTGCGATTCAAAGTGGGAGGTGGATCGGGCGTTCCGCCGCACGATGAGAAATCCTACGCGGCTCCGCCGCCACTTTCTCCCATCGCGATCGGAGATCGCGATCCACCTCGGGCAAACTCTCAACCCCACCCCCATTTAAACACATCCCTTCAGGATGATTGTGCGAACTGGGTAAGGCCTACCAGTCTTGGGGCTCGAGGAAACCTTCCAACTGACGGATCCGTGTGGGGTGGCGCATCTTGCGAAGAGCTTTGGCCTCAATCTGGCGAATACGTTCGCGGGTGACCTTAAACTGACGTCCGACCTCTTCAAGAGTGCGACTGTAGCCGTCCACAAGCCCGAAGCGTTGTTCAAGGACCTGCCGCTCACGCTCGGTGAGTGTGTCGAGAACGTCTTTGATTTTGTCTTTGAGAAGGACGATCGCCGCTTGGTCGGCAGGATTTTCTGCGCCTTTATCTTCAATGAAGTCACCAAAGCTGGTGTCATCTGAATCACCCACAGGGGCTTGGAGCGAAATGGGCTGCTGAGCCATCTTGAGGACGGCACGCACGCGCTCAACAGGGAGCTGGATTTCGTCGGAAATTTCATCGGGGGACGGCTCGCGCCCGTATTCTTGGACAAGCTGCTTCTGAACGCGGATCAGCTTGTTGATCGTTTCGATCATGTGCACGGGAATGCGGATCGTGCGGGCTTGGTCGGCGATGGAACGAGTGATGGCCTGACGAATCCACCACGTGGCGTAGGTTGAAAATTTGTAACCGCGGCGGTACTCGAATTTCTCGACGGCCTTCATGAGGCCCATGTTGCCTTCTTGGATGAGGTCCAAAAAGGAGAGGCCGCGGTTCGTGTATTTTTTGGCAATCGAAATAACCAGGCGAAGGTTGGCTTCGACCATCTCCGTTTTGGCTTTGAGGGCCTTGCGATGCCAGCGTTTCAACTCCGAATGACGACCATGCAGTTGCTCATCATTCATCCAATTCCGGAGCTGCATTTCGCGGACTTGGAGGGAAAGATTACGCTTGGTTTTTTGGTCGGCGTTTTTCGATTGCTTCTCGTGCTCGGAAGAAAGGTTTTGAGAAGCCCGGATATTTTCATCGGAGAGCGCCACAAAATCCTCGATGACCTTCTGCTTGAAATAAAATTTGGGATAAAGCTTCTGAAGAGCATCGACAGCTTTTTGAAGCGCCTTCACGTCGGCTGGAGACGGGGTTTTTACCGAGGCAATCTTTTTGGAGTAAAGGTTACTGATGGCTTCGCACTGACGTTTCACCTGCTGGCAGAGACGGGGAAGCGCTTTCATGTAACGCTCGCGGCTCTCGATTTTTTTGTCGAGGATCACGCGGTCAAAGCGCTCGCGGGCATCAATGAGTTTTTGAGCAAGATCCAAATGAGCCCGACCAATGAAACCGAAGCCGTAAAGGATCTCTTGAACCTTAAGTTCGGCTTCTTCGATGCGTTTTGAAATTTCAACTTCCTGTTCCCGAGTCAGGAGAGGCACTTGGCCCATCTGCTTGAGATACATGCGGACCGGGTCGTCCAAGATGTCCAACTTGGAGTCAGATTTTTCATCTTTCTCGTCGTCCTCATTGTCTTTGGACCGCACGTCTTTGACGCGATCCACGTCCGAGGAGTCAATGATTTCGATCTCAACGGCCCGAAGTTGAGAGATAACGGACTCAATGTTTTCCGGATCGCTGACGCCTTCGGGAAGAGCTTCTTCGAGGTCGTCAAAAGTGACATAACCCTGCTCTTTGGCGAGCTTGATGAGGTCACGAACTTTTTCTTGGAGGGCCTTTTGGAGATCGGCCGGGGTGGTCGGTGTGAGGAGGGCCAGCTTGGAGGTGACTTTGGGCTCCTTTTTAGCGGCGGGCTTTTCAGTGGCTGCCGGCTTTTTGCTGACTTTTTTGGAAGCGGAATCCGCTTTCGGGGCCTTGGGCTGCTTGGTGGCACTTTCTCCCGCCGATTTGGCATTGGCCGTTTTTTTAGAGGGCGAAGCCGCAGCTTTTCCGGTTGTCTTGGCCGCCTTGGTTTTGGCGGATTTGGACTTTGCGGTTTGCGGTTTTTTGGCGGGTTGGGTTTTGGTAGCAGCTTTCAAGGAACAATCGGGCTTAGGCAGCGGGGCGGGAAAGATCGTTCAGTCGGCGGCTCAGGTCAAGAATTTCTTTGCTGATTTCGAGAATGCGGGATGGTCATTCCCCCAGTAAGGAGCGCAATTTGATGGAAAGATTTTGAAATTCTTCGCGGAGAGCCTGGATTTCTTTGGGAGCCAGGTCCCTCGAACTCAGCTTGGCACTTACTGATTGCAGGCGGCTCCTGATCGAGGGCTCAACCATGGCAAGCCAGCATTCTTTGGTGGTTTCAAGCATGTCGGTTTCCACGATGCGGGTATCAATGGATGCCACGGCCCGTTCCAACTGCTCCGGCAGGCCCGCCACAAAAGCACTTAAATCTCCCGAATCCTGAAAATCGTGCGGGTAATCAACGATTTTTTGGAGCAATTGACCGGCTTCTTCAATATCTGCTGCCGAGGAGCCGCCATTTTCGGACAGCCATTGCCGGGATTCTGGATGAATGAGTGCATGACGACAAAGAATTCTCATCGCTTGGGAAAATGAAAGTGGCGGTTCAACCACTTTTTCTTCTCCAATGTTCTGATGGCTGGGTCTTGGGGGTTTTGCTTGCCTCCTTTGAGCTGTAAAAACCGGGATGGGAATCCCAAATTTCGAACAAATTCGGCCCACCACTTTTTCTCGTCTGACGGGATCAGAAATCAAATCCACAAATCCACCCAACTTCCGGCTCACGGCGGCAACTTTTGCGGGGTCGCTCAGGGCCCCGGACTCAATGGTTCGTTCGATGGCATGATCAAAAAAATCCTTTGCGGTGGCCACAATCTGGCGGAAAGCATCCGGGCCCTCGGAGCGGATCACGGAATCCGGATCGCTGCCCTCGGGTAAACGGGCCACCTTCACCCCCAAACCGCACTCGAGCAGCGCGGGAAGGGAGCGGCTGGTCGCTTCTTGGCCGGCTTTGTCAGAGTCAAAGCAAAGCACCACCGTTTCCACAAACCGCGCGAGCAGCCGGGCTTGGTCGTGGGTAAAGGCTGTTCCTTGAGGGGCTATGACATTTTTGACGCCCGCCTCAAAGGCACTGATGGTGTCCAGTTGTCCTTCACAAACGATGGCCTCCTTGGCATCGATGAGCGCTCGTTTCGAGTGGTTCAGCCCATAAAGAACCTTCCCTTTGTTAAAGAGCGGCGTCTCCGGGGAGTTCACATATTTGGCCGCTTTGGCATCAGCCTCCAAAACCCTCCCACTGAAGGCGATCACCTCCCCATAGTCATTGTGAATGGGGAACATGACCCTTCCCCGAAATCTCGCATAAAATCTGGCCGTCCCCGCCTGCTGGGATTCCTCGCCGTCACGGCTTGAGACCAACCCGCTTTGCTGGATTTCCGTGTTTGTGAATTTCTGTTCCCGAAGCAGATCAGGCAGCGCGTCCCAAGAATCTGGAGCGTAGCCGATCTGCCATGTCTTCGCGACCGAAGATCCAATCCCTCGGCCCTTAAGGTAATTTCGGGCCACCTCGGCTTCGGGACTCTTCATAAGATTGGTGTGAAACCACTGCGCTGCGAAGCCGTGGATGGAGAGCAGCCGTTTGCGAAGATTTTCCGCGCGATCATCGGAGGAATTGCCAGCCTCCTCAATCACGGGAACACCGGCCTTTGTTGCCAGCCGCCGCACGGCCTCGGCAAAAGGCAGATGTTCATAATCCATGACAAAACGAAAAACACCTCCCCCCGCCCCACAGCCAAAGCAGTGAAACGACTGCCTCGCAGGGTTCACATGGAACGAAGGGGTCTTTTCGTTATGGAACGGGCACGTGGCACGCCAACTGGCACCCGCCCGTTTCAGCGGAAAATACGAACTCACGAGGTCCACAATATCCGTGGCCTCTGCCACCCGGCGGATTGTTTCCTCGGAAATGCGTGGCATGGACGCTTAGCCCAAAGCAGATTCCTGAGTCCCGGCGGCGAGGACTTCCGGGAGTTCACGGACAAATCTGCGGTTTTGATCCATGGTTCCCACGGACACACGAATCCAATCAGGCATCTTATAGGAACGCATGGCACGGACAATGATTCCGCGGGCCAGCAATTCTTTAAAAACCCGGTCGCCGTCACCAACACGAACCAACACAAAATTGGCTGAGCTTGGGACATATTCGAGTCCAAGTTTTGTGAATGTGGATTCAAAAAATTCCCGTCCCTCATGGGTGAGTTCGCGGGTTTGTCGCATATGATCTTCATCCCGCAACCCGGCCACGGCTCCCGCTTGGGCAATGCCATTTGCGTTAAACGGCTGACGCGTTTTTTGCAGAACACTGGCGACCGCTGCCGGTGCCAACCCATAACCGATCCGCAAGGCCGCCAAACCTTGAATTTTTGAGAACGTCCGCATAACAACCACATTTCTGCCCTCGCGAACATAGCGGATCACATCCGGCGGCTCGTCGAGAAACTCAAAATACGCCTCATCAAAAATCACCAGCACATGGTCAGGGACCTGGTCCATAAAACGATCAATAGCCTCCTGTCCCACCAAAGTCCCTGTGGGATTGTTCGGGTTGGCGATAAATACCTGACGTGTCAGGGGCGTGATCGCGGCCAACATCGCTGGCAAGTCGTGAGTGTATCCTGGATCAGGAACCTCCACAGTCTTGGCCCCAAAAAGTTGGGCCATTAATCCATAAACCGCAAACGCATGACTTGCGGTCACCACCTCATCGCCCGGTTTAAGAAAAGCATGACCGATAAACTCAATGATCTCATTGGAGCCATTGCCCAGAATCACGTTTTCTCTTCCCAAATTCAGCTTCTCGGCGATGGCACCCCGTAATTCCCACCCGCCCCCATCGGGATAAAAGTGAGCCCGCTCGAGTGCTTCCCTCATGGCAAGCAGAGCTTTCGGCGAAGGCCCCAAGGGATTTTCATTTGATGCCAGTTTGATGATGTCAGAGGCCTGAAGCCCCATTTCACGGGCAAGTTCCTCCACCGGCTTCCCGGGTTCGTAGGCGATCAAATTTTGGACGTGTTCGTGTGCGTTGAGCCGCATAAGGAGTATATTATTTTTGTAGCAATGTATGGGATCGTGCAGAGCCCCGGGCCGCCGCCACGATTTGGAGATTTTATCTATTTGCCCGGTCTCCGCACTTTAAACTTTTAAAATTCGATCTTACAACTCCCCACATGCGCATCGCTGTTATTGCCGACACTCACGGCTACCTTCCGCCCTCGGTGGCAGAACAAATTTCTGTGGCCGACGAAATCTGGCACTTGGGGGACTTTTGTGATCATTCCACGCTGGATGCAGTCAAAAAAGTCGGGCCGCCCGTCGAAGCCGTCTTCGGCAACAATGACTACGGACTGAACCTCTCTCAGCGGCTGCTCCTCGAGAGGGCCGGGAAAACCTTCCTGCTCATCCACATCCCTCCCACACGCCCCGGTGGCGCGGACTATTTGCTTCACGGCCACACCCACGTCCCGCGCGACGAAATCATCAATGCCACTCGCGTCCTCAACCCCGGCTCCACCAGTAAAGCCAACAAAGGAGCCCCCGCTTCCTGGGCCTGGCTCACCATTGATGAGGAGACTTCGCAGGTGGAGTGGACAATCCATCTGGTCCCGGCTTCCAGTCATCGGCACTAATCGAATAACTGGCAAGGATGCCTAAAACGGACTTAGCTCCCAACGGCCTGTTATAGATTGCTGTGTTCTCTTGGGAGCAAGGAACCCACGCTTTTGGGCTGGATGGGGAATCTGAACAATTGACGTAACAAATGCTATTATGTTACATTGCATTAGAAATGACACAGGTCCTGATCATTGGCTTTGGATTCATGGGGCGAACGCATGCCGACGTTTACGCCAAGCTGCCTGAGGCCACGGTGGTTGGTATTGTTGACAGCAACTTGGAGGCAATCGGCCGTTCTGTGAGCGCCGGGCAACAGGGCGAGGTTCCCGTTTTTAGAGATTTTGCCTCTGCCCTAGCGTCTGTTGATTTTTCGGTGGTGGATATTTGTCTCCCCACAGACCTACACTGCGACATTGCCAAGGAGGCTTTTGCTGCTGGGAAGCATGTGTTTTGTGAAAAGCCCATGGCCCTGACAAAAGGTGAGGCCTCAGCCATGATTGAGGCGGCGCGCAACGCCGGTCGTCAACTCATGGTCGGGCATTGTATTCGGTTCTGGCCGGAATATGTGGAGCTGAAGCGTTTGGTGGATTCCGGGGAGCATGGAAGGCTGCTTTCCTTGTCCATGGACCGGCGCTCGGGACGTCCTGCCTACAGCGTCGGCAATTGGGTGAACAAGCCCGAGCGCTGTCTCGGGGCGGCACTGGATCTCCACATCCATGACTCCGATTTTTTGCTGCACTTGCTGGGAACACCCGAGGCGGTGATTTCCCAAGGGCTGCGCGATGAGACAGGTTGGAGCAGCATTGCGACGCAATACCAGTATGTCAGACGGAACGTCACGGCCGAAGGGGCATGGAATTACCCGGAAAAATGGGGATTTCAAATGCGCTTCAGCGCCGTGTTCGAACGAGCCGCACTCGATTATGACTCCCGTTCCGGGCTGATACTCATGGCCGAGTGCTCCGATCCCGAGGCGGTGTCGATGCCTCCCCATGACGGGTACTACCACGAACTCGCCTATTTTATCGGTTGCTTGGAGCGGGGAGAACCAGTGGCCATCAGCAACGGCGAGCAGGCCGCCTCCTCGCTTGACCTCGTGTTGGCCGAAATCAAATCAGCGGAATCACGTCAGCAAATTTTTCTTAATACCTAAGACACATGCAAAAAATCGCCATTATCGGACTGGGCTTCATGGGAACCATGCACGCCCAGATTTATCAACAACTTCGCAATGCCACGCTGGTGGCGGTTGTGGACAAACAAACGGCCAAGGCCAAACG
>JBGTLQ010000152.1:0-4001 GCA_041744075.1 Terrimicrobiaceae bacterium | reverse complement strand
TTCGAGGATCGCACCGACAAGAATTCCCGTATCGAGGAATGTCATCGTGTATAATGCCGGACCGCTTCCACCGCCTCTTCAATGGGAGTTGTCGACACTTGACCGGTCCAGAGTTTCAACTTTCCCCGCCTGACGATTTTTCCGGCAGATTGCGAGGCAGCTTCCAGAACAATGCGTCCCGGAGTCGCTGAGACCTTGAGTTTTTCGCCAGGAGGGATTCCCGCTGCCTGTCTCATGGCCTTTGTGAGAACAATCCGGTTTGAAGCGTCAAGTTCGAGTGTTGTTTCCATGGCATAACCATGGCGTGACTATGGCAGATTGTCAATCGGGGGGAATTTTCCACCTCCCGTGGAATGCGACAAATGCCCAGTCAGCCCGATCTCCTTGCTGTGGACGCTTCTTTTACGCCGTGACACACTTCGGTCTCGGCGAAACAATAGGCAATGAGGACAAGAGGTTTCCTCTTTCTTAGAAAAATTTGGCGCTTACGACATTTGGATTCGCACTGAGGAACCCCTTGGCAATTTTAGAGTCTTTAAGGATCGCGAATCGGGAGACTTGTTTCTTATGGAGAACCAAATACCGATCTTGTTGCCGCTGCCGCAGGCTCTGCGTGTGTCCGTCATTTGCGTAGTCAATCCGAATTTTTGATTCGTTGAGTGTCTCTGACGTGCTTTGGCTCTCCTGCCAGAGGGCTTCCGACCAGTTCGCAGTATTTTATTTGATAAAACGCCTGATGAAAATTGGCCCGTTTTCTGGCATCAAGATTTAACAATCGCTGTTATTGAGCAAATTGACGTACCTGGATACGGCCCGTGGTCTCAAAAGGATGGAAGCCCACATGTTCAGGCACCGATTTCACTTCTTGAAAAAATGATCACGATTCGGTTGCACCTGGATGATACCCCTGCATCAAACGGCGCCTTAAGAGTCATTCCAAGAAGTCACATGGACGGAAAGATTTCATCCAACGCGCTCCCCACCTACGATAAGGATCAGGCTGTGATCTGTGAGTGCATGGCGGGGGATGCGCTACTAATGTCCCCGTTGCTTTTGCATGCCTCACAAAGATCGATTGAACCGGAACGCCGCCGGGTGATTCACTTCGAGTACGCAAGGGAAACCGACCTGGATCCCAGACTCAAATGGCTTGAGCCAAGCCCGACATGACCTTCATCGAGCGGCTGCGCATGGATCTGAGTGTGCCTGTGTGGTGTATGGCTGGTCTCATGTTTTCCTATGGACTTTTTGCGATTTACGGTTCGCAGCATCTTGAGGGAGTTATCGACGGTGTGTATACGCTTGCCTCGCTTTTTATCCTAGCGTGGTGGCTCTGGCATGATGCAAGGGTTCGCAAGTATCCGTTGCCAATGAGCTATGGGTTTATTTTTCTGCTCATCGCACCAATCTTTGCCCCATTTTACTTGATTCAAACAAGAGGGTGGTGGCGGCTACTGACAATAGGTTTGTATGTGATCCTGTGCGCCTGCGTTCAAGCCTTTGTGTATCTTCTTTGGATACTCCAATCATGAATTTTGCGATGATATTGATCTCGCCATACGGAAACGCTGATCGCATAGATTCCTAGAAGCCCCTACAGCCACTCCACGGCTCCGATCCCAGTTCCTCAAGATGTTCGGGATGCGCTCCCGTCAACCTTTTCTTTCCTTCGGTAGGGCGTGGTTCGTCGTTAGAAAACGATTCTTCTCTGAACAAGGCAGTGGTCAAGCTGGCGAAGGCGCGAACTTCCATGGATGTTTGGGATGGCGGTCCCTCGCCGTCCGTCTTGGGAAGAGGAGAAGTGGCGGGTTGGAAAGCCCGGTCTCGGCGTCTTCGCGGCCTGCGCTGCATGGCGAACCACGCCCTACCGCCAAATTTCCACCAGCATCAGGCTTGCGATTTCCTGCGAAAGCAGGCACAGTATTTCCTTCAAGCACCCGTAGCTCAATTGGATAGAGTGCCGGCCTCCGAAGCCGTAGGTTGTGGGTTCGACCCCCGCCGGGTGCAAAAATTCCTACACCAACTCCGCAATCTGAACGGCGTTCAGGGCAGCGCCTTTGAGGAGTTGGTCGCCGCAGACCCAGAAGGCCAAGCCGTTGTCAAAGGCGCAGTCGGAGCGGATACGGCCCACATAACAAGCATCCTTGCCCGCGCAATCGATGGGCATGGGGTAGCGAAGGTGGTCGGGTTCATCCAAGACTTGAACGCCGGGGAACGCGTCAATGACTTCGCGTGCGGTGCGAGGGTCGATTGGGAGATCAAATTCAGCGCTCACGGCGACGGAATGGGCGCGATAGACGGGCACCCGCACGCAGGTGACGGAAGCGCGGAAGTCCGGGGCATGCAAAATCCGGCGACCCTCGTTCTGCATTTTCATCTCCTCGCGGGTGTATCCATTGGGTTCAAAGCGGTCGATGTGTGGGATCACATTGAATGCGATTTGATGGGAGAATACTTCCAGTTCGATATCTTGGTTGGCGGACACTTTTTTGGATTGTTCGCGCAGTTCATGAATCGCGCGAGCGCCTGCTCCTGAGACAGCTTGGTAGCTGGACGCAAACACGCGGCGAACATGAAAAGCTCGGTGCAATGGGGCCAGCGCCATCAGGGTGACTGCCGTGGTGCAGTTCGGGTTGGCAATGATGCCTTTGTGCCCGGCAATGTCAGAGCCATTGATTTCAGGCACAACTAGTGGGACGTCAGGGTGGCTGCGGAAGGCGGAGGAATTATCAACAACGACGGCACCCGCATTCACGGCCAGGTGGGCGTATTCTTTCGAAAGGGAGGCTCCGGCGCTGAAAAAAACAATGTCCAATCCTTCAAAGGAATTGACCCGCAAGGCTTCAACCGCAATTTCCTCATCCCGAAAAACCAACGGTTTGCCTGCTGAGCGTGGAGAGGCGAGCAGCTTAAGCTCAGCCACAGGAAAATTCCTGCGTTCCATGACACGCAACATCTCAATGCCAACGGCACCTGTAGCACCAACAATACCAACCTTGTAGTTTTTCATTTAGGAGAGGGGATTAGTGTACTGGAATAACGTCAGGTGTCGATGCTCGAAAAAAGGATTTGGTTGGCGATAGTTGTGATGGAATGGAAAGAAAAAAGTCGGCGGGCAAGGGACTGCCCGGCCCTACCCAATATTCACAAGCTGGCGCGAGCACGAAGCGATACCTTGCATGGTAGAGCCGATCAAAGGGAGACGGTTGATTTTTGAATTTTTAGGAGCGCCCAGCAATCAACCCTGACCCCGAGCAAGCAAATCCTCCAGATCCTCGGCCAGCCGTTTTCGCTCTGCCTGCCCCATGCGATCAATATAGAGCACGCCCTGAAGGTGATCGAACTCGTGCTGGATCGCCCGCGCCAAGAGGCCCGAAGCCTCAAATTCCTGAACATCGCCTTCTTCCCCCAAAGCTTTGACCTTCACCTTCTCAGAGCGTGTCACCTCACCACTTAGACCCGGAAAGCTCAGGCAGCCTTCATTGCCAGATCGCTCACGACCTGAAAGGCTGATTTCGGGGTTAATCAGAATCAGCGGCATGTATTCTTCAGGATCCACAGCCTCCCCATCCACCCACATCTCACTTGGACGATCCTTCACCCCGGTGATGTCCACCACACAGAGCTGCATTGGCACTCCCACCTGCTGCGCGGCCAAGCCGACCCCGTTCGCAGACTCCATCGTCTCCAGCATGTCCTCCACGAGTTGAAGAACTTCATCGTTCACTTCACTGACCTTTCGACCTTTCGCCCGGAGGGCCGGGTGCCCATAACTCACAATCTCATGAACCATAATCCAAAGAACGTGCCCCAGACCTGTCATCAGAATCAAGCGAAACCCTTGTCCTGTGGGGTCAGCAGGGGTGTGATTAAAACTGGATGCGGAGAACGTGATAGTGGAGGAGGAGAGGATTGTGTTGTTGAGACTCGTTCTCAGTGTACAAGTGTGAGGAAAAGTGCTTCAAACTTGGGATGCCAAAGAAAAAACTTGAGATGAGTGA
>JBGTLQ010000151.1:0-2373 GCA_041744075.1 Terrimicrobiaceae bacterium | reverse complement strand
TGACGAAACCACGACGTGGATTCAGTGCAAAATTTGGGGTTCTCGGGCGGAAAAGCTCGCCGAGTATGTCAAAAAAGGCGAGACCGTGATGATTTCCGGTCCCCTTTCAATCACTGCGCGGGAAGCAAACGACGAAACGTTTGTGGACGTGATATGTCAGGTCCGCGACTTCGAATTCCTCGGCCATCGCTTGAAACCGAAGGCCATGGAAGTCGCTGCATAGCCAACGACAATAATGCATATACAAGAAACCCGAATAGACAACACCCGGTGCTGGCGACCTTGCTGCACCGGGTGTTTCTTTCACAACTCAGTTTCGGCAGCTTGATCCAAGTGCGGCACAGCGATGTCGCTCCAACTTTGAAAGTGCCTCTACTCTGACAGGAACCGGGAGTCGGTGTGAGTGTGCCAAAGGGTAGCTGGTTGGCGCTAATTGATGATCGGCGAGTGGAGATCTTCCTCATACCCCCATTTCATTTCGATTGCTTGCCGTCTGAAGAAGGGTTGGAGGGTTTGCGTATCTCGTAGCGGTTATGGACGGGAAAACAAGGGCGGTGCTTTCTTGGAAGCTTTCCAACACGTTGGACGGAACCTTGTGCGTGGAAAAACTGCGCGAGGCCTCAGAAAGGTGCCAGTTTACAAGCCACGTATGGATCGCCACCGTGGAGGGAAGCGGGGCGAGGGTAGCATGGATGGGAAGGGGCGCTGGATGGACAGCGGGTTCACTGAGCGGCTCTGGTGGGCGGTCAGTCACGAGGGGGTTTACTCGAGGGCTCATGAAAATGTGAGGGAGTTGGAACTCGCGTTGGAGAAATGGTTGTGCAACCCCAAAGGGAGACAGCCCAGCGAAGCCCTTGCCACCGGAACACAATCAACCGCAGCAACATCCAACCCCATTGAGACCTCTGCAAACTAACTAAAAATCAGCTCTGATTGGCAACGCTTTCCGCGCCACCAGTTTCTGCGTGCCCGTTTCGGTATCATCAAGGAGGGCTTGAGTGATGCATTCCTCGCAATATCGTGCTCCCTTGGAATCGCGGACTGCCTCATCGAGATTTGTTGCGGCAATTTTTGCGAATTTTTCTCTAATTTCTCCTGGCAGTGCTTCGGTTGCCCTCTGGATCATTTGCACGTAATCTCGTTCATGAAGAGGCGGTAAGCTGAGTATTGTCCCAAAGCGGTTTATGAGTTCTGCGGGGAGAACAGTTTTTAGCTCCTGTTGAGACGGAGTATTTTGTACGAGTGACGGTTCGCCGAATCCCAAGGATTTTGGTCTCTGATCCCACAGATTCTGAAAGGCACCTGCCGCAAGAATCAGGGTGTCGCACATCAAAAGCTTTTTCGCTTTTGCCCAGAGCCAACTTTTTGAGTGTTCAGAATCCGTATCATCAATATCGATTTCTTGGGGGAGATCCTTGTCCAAAAGTTGGAAAATTTCGTTTCTCAGATGGCGTGACCATGTGTCAGAGCCTTCTAGTTTATCGACTTCGTCGAGGAAAATGATGCACTTTCCCTCCTGTTTGCTGAGCCACTTTGCAATTTCTGGCCATGTCTCTTTTCCTTTGCCTGCAGCAATGACCCACCTTGTGGTGTAAACGGAATAGACAGGCCAGCCCAGCAGTTTCCCCAAGGCATGAGCAAGGTGCGACTTTCCTGTTCCTGTGGCACCAACAATAAGCATGTGCCAGCGAGGCTGAATAGCGAAGGAGAACCAATTTTCCCTCGCGAATGCATTGGCAGTTGTATGGAGTCTTTTGAAAATTTCCTTTTGATGCGGAAAAATGATGCCCGGGTTGTTCAGTGTCTGCGAATCTTGGCGAATTTCTGTTATTGGTGTTTTATCGGAGGGAAGCCTTGTCATTTTTTCTGCAACGCCATGAGGTTTAATATCCATAGTTTCCCAAGCATTATTAATATCGGATTCAGCAGGAATGGGGGAAACGTCATTCAGGCCGCTCTCGTTTTTGGACTCTATTTGTTGAGGTACCCATCATCTGCGGGAGACTTCTTGCAAAGCAGATAGAAACTCCTTGCTTATTTATCGAGGAAGTTGGCCTCTTTTGAAACCTTCGTTGGACAAGTTCAAATTGGATATTATACGCATTGGGGGAGGTGTCTCATATTGAGACCGCATTGCATGCTTTGGAGTTGAACCATCACGATTGCGCAAGTCGACTGACATAAATTGTCACACTCGGGTATTCGGCTGTTACGCCTTGGTAACAATGACCACAGACCTCGCTCAAACAATATCGCTGCAATCAAAGATCGGTTTGGCTCCTGAAGGAGTTATTCCATTCCTACTCATATTATCATTTTGTGCTTTTGCGTGGGTTCACAAAGCACATTATCTTGAAAAATGTCTTCTGGCTC
>JBGTLQ010000150.1:0-4637 GCA_041744075.1 Terrimicrobiaceae bacterium | reverse complement strand
GGCCCGCGCCTTCCTTCATGGGGATCCCGGAGCGATCAGTATCTCGCAACGGGTCTCCGCTCGCCAATGGCAGAACAGCAAGTTTTATCGGGAGTCCGGCTATCAACGTTTGGGACTCAAGTATGAACTCGCCGCGTTGGTTCCCGACGTCACTCACACCAGCATCGCCGCCGTATCCGTTCTCCGACCCCGGGATTTTTCCGATCGGGACCGGAAGATCTTGAATCTTCTTCGACCGCACCTCGGGCGCGCGTGGCGAAACACTTTGGTCGCCAAGACGATCCCGTCACCGGCGCAGATCCGGCAAATCTTTCCTCAATTGAGTGATCGAGAATCAGAGGTGCTTTTCTGGATCACCGAAGGCAAGCAAAACCGGGAAATTGCCGACATATTGCAGCGCAGCCTGACGACCATACAAGAACACGTGGAAAATCTGCTCCGCAAACTCGGAATGGAAAATCGCCACGTCATGACGACTTTTGCGCTCCGTGCGTTGATCCAAGGTTGATTGCGGATGCGCGCAGGCTCGTCCGACCCGACGTAAGCATTTTTTGAAAAGCCAGCTATTTTCGGGGGTCTGACGCTCGGGTAAACTAGAGGTCAGGCTGGAATGGCGCTAAGTTAAGGCTGTTTTGGGATGCCACGATTATGTCGCCCCTACATGGGGCTCTTGTTTTATAACCACATGGTTCCCAGGGCGTTGCCCTGGGCTGGTATATTTTGCGCCTTTGGGGCATGGCCTCTTGAGTTAGCGCCATTCTCGCCTGATCCCAATTTTCCTCAGTGTGCGATTTTCTCAGATCAGCGGCGGAATGGCTTTGGTGATTGGGATTTCCAAGATGGTCGGACCGTTCCGCTTCCATGCGCTGACAGCCTCCGACCTAATCGCCTCGATGGTTTCCACGCGTGCCGCTGTGCAGCCGTAACCGCGCGCGAGCGAGACAATGTCAAGGCCGGGAATATCAAATCCCGGCACCCCCGGGGCTTCCTCGAGCACGGAGAAGGACTTCAGAATGCAATATTCCTCATTGCACAGAACAACGATCAGCATGGGTAGCTGGAGATGGGCTGCCGTCCAGATTGACTGCACCGAATACTGGAATGAGCCGTCGCCGATGACAGCGAGCACGGGTCGGTTCCGTCCGCTGTCCCGTTCGGCAAGGGCGATGCCAACCGAGGCCGGCAGGTTCCATCCGAGTCCGCCGCTGGCAAAGGTGTAGAACGTATCGGGCTCGGTAATCGGCCATGCCTTGTGGAGAGCGGCAAGATTCGAAGGGCTTTCTTCGACAAGGACAGTATGCGGTGGGCGGATCTCCTGGAGCGCAGCAAAGACTTCCGCAGCCGTGAGCCGACCACCCGAGCTTGGTTCCTCTGGGGCGGGAGGATGAGGTGCCATTCGGTGCTCGACTCGTTCACGGGGGCTGGACGGCTTCGGAGTGTGGCCCTCGATCAGCTTCACCAGAGCAGTGAGGGAAAGCTTCGAGTCTGCAATCAGGCTGTCACCGACAGGGGCACGCGAGGTCTCTGCCGGGTCGTCGGAGATGTGCAGCAGGCGCAATCCCGTGGGCAGGTAGGATCCCTCAACATAGGGGTAATATCGAAAAACCGGTGCTCCTATCACCAGCACCACATCGTGTCCCTCAAGCTTTTTGCTAAGTGGGCCCATGGCAAATGGCAAACCACCCAGATAGAGAGGATGATCCTCCGGGAATGGCGGAAGCTCGCAGGCCGGTGCAGCCCACACCGGAGCACCAAGTGCCTCGGCGAAGGCAATCGCCTCATCCCAGCCCTGCGAGCGGGCGATGGACGCGCCGTAGATGAGAGCGGGAGCTTTCGCTTGCCGTAGGATGTCGGCGAACTCTGCAAGGCGGTCGGGGTCGGGAGCTGTCCGCGTCGCGACGGAACGAATCGTGGCCGGTCCGAGAGCCGGTTTTTCCCAGTCGTCGAGTGGCAATGATAGAAAAACCGGGCCGGACGGCGGCTGGAGGGCGGTGGCGATCGCACGCATGAAGGCGGCGGGAACATCCTCGGCGCGAACCGGTTCATAGGCCCATTTCACCCATGGCTTGGGCATCAGAGTCGGTTCGATGTTGGTAAGCCATGGCTCCATCAGGAGCATCTCGCGAGTCTGCTGCCCGGCCGTGATGATCAGCGGCGTTTTATTCTGAAAAGCCGTCAACAGCGTTCCCATGGCGTTGCCAAGCCCGGCCCCGGTGTGCACGTTGACCAGCGCGGGGCGGCGCGTTGACTGCGCAAATCCATCCGCCATGCCGACAACAGACGCTTCCTGCAGGCCCAGGATGTAGCGAAAATCGGATGGAAAGTTCTTCAGGAAAGTCTCCTCCGTTGAGCCAACATTGCCAAATATGGTCGTAATTTCAAAGGCACGGAGGAGATCAAAAGTGACGTCGCGGATGGTTTTCATGAGGAATGGTTTTGTGGTGTGATTGGGGAGAAAGAGCAGGGAGGGTTCAGTCGCAACTTCGACATGGTGTGATTGTTGGTGGCAGAGTGGGCCGGGGCTTATCGGGTTTAACGCCCCCCCTTTTACGCCGTA
Organism: Terrimicrobiaceae bacterium; assembly: GCA_041744075.1. Taxonomy (GTDB): domain Bacteria; phylum Verrucomicrobiota; class Verrucomicrobiia; order Chthoniobacterales; family Terrimicrobiaceae; genus JAJTZA01. Next base: position 2,080 of record JBGTLQ010000150.1, on the reverse strand, counting down.
TTATTGGCGCTATCGCCGCCGGTCACATCGTAGGTTGCCCCGGAGACCATGCGGGCTGCATCCGAAGCAAGAAAAACAACCACCGGTGCGACATCTACGGGTTCTATCCAAGGGACACCCAGCGGGGACTTGCCCGCGAGAATTTTTTTGGCTGTCTCCTCGACTTCGTCTGGTGCGGCTGACCGGTTGGACATTTCCAGGACCTGCTGAAAACGTTCCTTGTGCCGGGTGAGTGGCGTGTTGATCAGGCCGGGAATCATGGCGTTTACGGTGATTCCAAACTTGCCCAGTTCCAGTGCCGCCGACTTCATCAGACCGATGATTCCCCATTTGGAAGCGGAGTAGGCGGCCCCGTTGAACGTTCCATGTTGTCCCTGCGTCGAGGACGTCACGATGATACGTCCGCCCCCGCGCTCCACAAGATGAGGCGCGAAAGCGCGAATGGCATTAGCGGTGCCCGTGAGATTTACGTCGATCTGGATGTTCCAATCGTCATCCTCCATCTCAAGCAGCGGTTTGAACGCTTGGATGCCGGCATTGGCAAACAGGATGTCGATGCCTCCGTAATGTCGTTCAGCCAATTCTGCGGCTTCACGGAGGGCCGTAAGATCGCGCTGGTCGAGAATGGAGCACTCCCACCGGGCACCCACCGCCCGAACGAGTTGGCCCGTTTCGTCGAGATCGCCTGGAGTTGCCGCCTCGACCCCGGAACGCACACTCACCGGCGCACAGATGTCGATGCCAAAAACATCCGCGCCTTCACGAGCAAAAGCCACCGCCACCGCCCTCCCGATCCCCCGGGCAGCACCGGTTATGACGGCGACTTTGCCGCGAAGGGCCCCGCTTCTTTCGGCAGGTAACACGGTTTGTGAAGCGGAACGCGACGAGATGTTATCCACCTTAATAAGGCTGACACGATGCACACAGGAACACAAGCACCAATAACCGCCTGCTTCCTCTAACAACAGGTTCTTCAAGATGCAATTGCAAGGGCATGCACACTGACCCGAAGTTTTTGATAAGCCTGACGCCTACAGCGGATGCAAAACACCGGGTTTCGGAGTCAGGCTGTAAAATGTCTACTGCAGCTTCTCTAATTGGAGCGAGCGCCTGCAGGCAACGTCTGTTTGAAGCAGCCGCTCGGGGGGGCGAATTCAGTCGCCCAACAAAATCCTCACCTTGTTGATAAGTAACAGTTTAGATCACTTTCCGGGTGGGTCGGTGGATCCGAAATTGGCGTCGTGTGCGTGACTGGGGGAGGAGCTGAAAAGTTGAAGAAAAACATTGAGGATATCGGAACCCTGGAGGATTGCAGTCTGGGAAAAGGAAGCGAAGAGGGCTATGTTGTCTGGGGCAGTGTGGCTGCGGGTGCCAAGACAGACTTTTCGAAAAATGACGGAGGACGCAGATCCCCTTCGGCATGGTTATTGGTGGGCGGCCCATTGTGTCTGATGAAGACAAAGAGCTGTTCGTATTGCGCAGAGTCGGGCAGGAGCCGTTTGCGAAGGGTTTCGGCTTTGGCAAAAGCGAGGGGCTTTTTGCAAAGGCAATCCATACCAACTAAATTCAAACCATTGGAATTAATGTGTTTGCAAAACAATAACCCTCTATGGGCGGCCTATCGGCAGCATCCCGAAGTTCCCTTAACTTAGTGCCATTCGATTGTGTCTCATAATTTTTTCGGACCCTAGCTAGACGCATCGGATATTGTCAACAACCCTCACACGTGAGGGGGTCGGAGCTTGCGGGTTTTCCGGAAACTGATAGCATCTCGTCCATGAGTGTCGGGCTAAGGGACTATCCATTGCTTTTCAAAGTGATCGAGAACCTGTGTTCAGCCCGGACTCCTCGTGAGGTTCAGCAGGCGACCGTGGAAGGTTTGGCCGGAGTCGTGGCGGGAGACTGTTATGATCTGGTTTTATTTGGCAGCAGCATGCCTGAGAACAATGCATTTTTTGCCAAACCCGGAACCTATACCGAGGATGAAATGCGCTACATGCTCGAGAATGCCGGTAAGCATCCCTTGGCCCGCGCGTTCCTTCATGAGGATCCGGGAGCGATCAGTATCTCGCAACGGGTC
>JBGTLQ010000149.1:0-4288 GCA_041744075.1 Terrimicrobiaceae bacterium | reverse complement strand
ACGCAATTGGGAATTACGCTGGCCAGTCTTGGGCTGGGATTTCTAGTTGAACCTTTTTTGGCTCAGATGCTCCAACCGTTTTTCTTCCTGGCAGGGATCACATCGGAAGGAGCCATCCGGGCCGTGTCCTTCGGTATTGCATTCACCATCGTGACTTTTTTGCACATTGTTTTCGGGGAACTTGCACCGAAATCCATTGCCATCCGGAAATCTCTGCAGACCACTCTGGTGATCGTTGCTCCTCTCAAAGCCTTTCACATGGTCTTTCAGCCGGCAATCTGGTTCCTCAACGGCACGGCGAATTTGTTTTTGAAACATGTGGTGAGAATCGACCCGGTGGCGGAAACCGAGCTCGCCCACAGCGAGGAAGAGCTTCGCTTGATTCTTACGGAAAGTGAAAAATCGCAAGAAGTGACCCCTTTGGGCAAGGAACTGTTGTTGAATGCTTTGGACCTCCGCCGAAGGGTGGTGCGCGACATTATGACGCCGCGCGGAGATGTGGTTTACCTCGATTTGGAGGATCCATTGGAAGAAAATTTGCAAGTGGCGAGATCTGCCCAGCACACGCGCCTGCCCTTGTGTGTGGGGCAACTGGACAACTCCGTGGGTCTGGTGCACATCAAGGATCTGTTTTCATTGGATACAGGCTCCCAACCCAATCTGGAGAGCATCAAGCGCGATCTCATTCCTGTTCCCGAGATGATGCCGCTGGAAAAATTGCTTACCTTTTTTCTCAGCAAAAAAGTCCATCTCAGCGTGGTGGTGGATGAGTTTGGCGGCACGGTGGGGGTGGTTTCGCTGGATGATGTGCTCGCGGAGTTGGTTGGGGAAATTCATGATGAATTCGATGAGACAGAGGAGGAATTTGTGCACCTCAACGATCATGAGTTTGAGGTTGAGGGCTCCTACAGTTTGCATGATCTCAACGAATTGGCGGAACTGGAACTCCACAGTAATGACGTCAGCACCATCGGTGGCTACGTGACGCATCTTCTCGGTCAATTGCCGAAGACCGGTGAGCAGGTTACGATTGAAAATTTTCTGGTGACCGTGACAAAGGCTGATGGTCGCAGAATCGAGTCGCTGCACTTCCATCGGCAGGAGCCAGTGGAGGAAGCGGAGGCGGATTAAAGTAGGTCGGCTTGACTTAGTTTTTTCGCTGCGGAAGGTCACGAATCAAATCCATCAGGGCCGATGAAGTGAAGGGTTTCATCAAGATACGAAAAACGCCGCAGGCCTCGAAAACCCGGTGATCTTCATCGGAGAGATACCCTGAGATGACGGCGATGTGACCCCCAAAATGGATTTCGTGCAGACGTTGGACCAAATCCACCCCGCACAGTCCCGGCATATTTTGATCGGCCAGGACCAGATCCACGTCCGAGTGATCCGATGCCAAATTTTGCCAGGCCTGAAGACCATCTTGAAATTCTGTGACACGGTGTCCGTTTTTCTCAAGGAATCGTGCAATGATTTCACGAACTGGTTTGCTGTCATCGACGACCACGATCTGAAGGGGTTTGACCTCCCCCTGTTCTGCTGGCGGGTCACCCGCAATTTTGTCAGATTTTTTCTTGGGTTCGGTCTCATCGTTTTGCAACGGAAGCGTGACAACGAACGTGGTGCCACTACCGGGTGTGCTTTGTAGATGAATACGACCGCCCATTTCCCGGATGAGCGTCCAAGAAAGGCTCAAGCCCAGACCACTTCCTGCCCCATGGCCTTTCGTTGTGAAAAACGCCTGAAAAACGCGATCCCGAACCTCGGGGTCCATACCGCTTCCATTGTCTGCCACCTCAAAACAGAGGGCATCCTCGCTTTCATGGCTCCTATCCGCGGTCTGGAGCCGGCTGCGAATCGTAAGTGTTGGCAGCCAGTCATCCGGGGAGTGCCGCATTTTTTCTTTCAGCGCATGGAGGGCGTTGTTGCACAAGTTTAGCAAGACCTCGGAAATGGCAGTGCGATTGGCCCGCAAAGGCGGCAGGTTCTCTGCGAGCTGATAGTCGACCTGGATGCGATGGTCATCGGCATCGAGGATGAATTGCACGGTGGATCGCAGAACTTCATTCAGAACAAGAAGCTCGTTTTGTTTGTCACTGTGACCGAGGTGCAGGAGGCGGTTACAGATTTCTCCCGCCTGAATCACCGCTTGTTTGGCGGGGGACATCAGCTCTTCGACATGCTGGCAGTCTTTGAGCTCTTTTTCAATTTCTCCCAACTGAAACATCAGCGGGGTGAGTAAATTATTAAACTCATGAGCCACGCCTGTCGAAATGCGACCCAACTCCTGCAAACGTCGCCCGTTTTGCAAGCGACTCAACAACTCCTTCCGGCTGCGTTCGCTCTCGATGATTTCCGTAATATCGCGATGAATGACGAGCAGACGGTCGAACTCCGATGCCTCATTTTTCAGAGGAATTTTCACCGTCTCAAACCAGTGCTTGTTCCCCTTCAAATCAACGCGCTGATACAGAGGGAGATGGACTTTTTTACCGGCACGCATAATGGCATTGTCCTCTTCGGTCCAATGCAGGAAGCGTGCGCGGCCTTCCCAGGGTTCAATCGTATTGCCCACCAGTTCGGCAGGGGTGGCATTGTATAAGGCTGCATCGGCTTTGTTAACATAAACAAACCGGCCTTCCTGGTTTTTGATACAGATGCAGGCAGGAAGAGCATCAAGAATCTCATGCAACGCCTCGGGTGCGTTTAAAATTCCTGAAACTTGACCAGAGGGTGATTCGGGTGTCGGGGGAGACATTATCGTGGGGGAGCACTAACCCAGTGAATTCGTGAGGGGACTTTCGGTAAAGGAAGCATAAACCTACTCTGGATAGCGAATCCACCAATTAACAGATCATTTAACTTGCTCGGAGGCAAGCTGATAAGCCCCTTCGCTCGTCACATTCACACGTGGAGGGATCTTGCTTTTTTCAAACTCCTGATAAACAGGCAGTAATTCGGTCCAAAATTCTGCATGGATGGCATATTTTCTTGTCCATTCAGCAAATGATCCCGGTTCCATTCGAAACGGGAAAATATGCACTCGAACGGGTGCTGCCCCGTTTGTCTTTGCGTCCAACGCCGTGAGGAAGAGCAGTTCAACCCCGTCATCTCCCAGCGGCAGACAGCCGACAGTGGCGCTTCCGCCATGGATAAAAATATCGCTGCCTGGCAGCCGGGGATCGGAGCGCACTTTGTCGGAGGCGTTTGGATAGTTCAGCCCCAGCGAAAGATGGAAATTGCTGTTGGGGTTGTAGCGGTCAATCACATACACGCCTTCCGGCACCTGATAATCTCCCTCCCGCCGTTTCGGGCCGGGTCCCCCGGAGCGTCCGGTGACTTTCCAAGTATGGACCTTGATCCATGGGCTTGCCTGGCCATCGTCGGCTAGCTTGGGAACCCATAATTCGAGTTCCTGTTCATCCTTGAAAGCCCTCAAAAACATCGCGTTTGGCGGATAGGAAACACCCGCATTCGCAAAAATTTCTTGGAGCTCGACGCTGCGCTGCTTTCGCACTTCCGCGACCCTTTCATTGGCGTGAATCATCATAAGCGGACAAAAGAAGAAGAGCAGGAATGAGAGCAGGAATGGCAGGGGCCACCTTGCCGTTTGGATGCGCTTCATTGTTGAAATCACGGTTGCGGAACAGGCCATATCGTATCATGCTATGCACTTTCCCCACTGACAAAACCTATTTCATCCATGAGACATCGCCGCTTCGGAAAAACAGAACTGCAAATTCCTGTGTTGAGTTGTGGTGGGATGCGATACCAGCATCAATGGGGGGATGGATCTTGGTCGGATATTCCGAAAGAAAATCAGGATAATTTGGAAGCCACCATCCATCGGGCCGTTGAGCTTGGAATCAACCACATCGAAACGGCGCGCGGCTACGGCACTTCTGAAATGCAACTTGGCAAGGTCCTGCCGCACATTGCCAGGAATTCGCTGATCGTTCAGACCAAGGTAGCACCAGTCGAAAAGGCGTCGGATTTTAGAAAAACCTTCGAAAAATCCTTGTCGTTGCTTTGCCTCGATTATGTGGATTTGCTGAGTCTTCACGGCATCAATGATGAACAGACGCTGGAATGGAGCCTTCGCTCCGGCGGTTGTCTGGAAGCAGCACAGCGGCTGGTGGACGAAGGTTTGGTGCGCCACATTGGATTTTCCACGCATGGCAGTTGTGAGCTGATCTCCAAAGCAATCCGTTCCGGCGGCTTTTCCTATGTGAATTTGCACTGGTATTTTGTGAACGACTTTAATCGCCAGGCGATTGACGCAGCGGCG
>JBGTLQ010000148.1:0-11075 GCA_041744075.1 Terrimicrobiaceae bacterium | reverse complement strand
GGCTCCCCCTTCTTCGGCGACCTTGATGGACTCGATCACAGCGGACGGCGAATCGAGGTGGAAGAAGGAGTGGGAAGCGGGCAGATCGCCTTTTTGCTTTTTGATGTCTTTGGCAAGCAGCGGCGAGTTAAGCGCATAGGCCTCTTCGATGACATGACCCTCCCGCAAGTCCCCAGCATGTGGAAGAATGGCATAGGTGAATTCGTGGCTGCCGCGGTCAGCCAGGGGATCCGGAGAGGTTGGAGCGCGGAGGAGGCTCAAGCGCATGACATCTCCTTCGATATCGTAGCCGTATTTGCAGTCATTAAGCAGGGCAACCCCAAATCCAGGCTCTGAAAGATCGGCCCATTTTTGGGCACAAACTTCAAATCGGGCGAGGTCCCAACTGGTGTTGTTGTGGGTCGGGCGCTGAAGGTGGCCGTATTGGATTTCGTAAGTGGCCTGCATAGCTCGCACGTTGACGGGAAATGCGACCTTGAGGAATTTGCGATCCTCAGCCCAATCCACGGTGGTGGGAAAATCGATGCGTGCGGAGCCAGCATGGAGAACAATTTGCTGTTCAATGCGGGATTTTCCAAAGCTCCGAACGATTTTGACACTGGCCCGAAGCGGGCCTTCTTCGACGATCTCCACTGACTCAACGTCATGAAGTTCTTTGGTTTTTTCTTTATAGAAAATGTCCACGTCCCAAGCATCCCAATTGTTTGGAATATCTTCGTGAAGATGAAACACATTGCCGGGGCGTCCGGGGGTGAGGGCTTCGCGTTTGGAGCGATGGTCGAAAACAGAAGTCAGAAGGCCTGAGTTATTGATGCGGAGCCGCACGATCCCATTGTCCATCACGATTCCCGAGCGGGAGGTGCTGACATGAACGGGTGACTCGCTGCGGTCCAAAAATTCATCGCGCGCATCAATGACCGTATATCCAAGAGGCGGCACGTCCACGCTGGCCAACCGGCCATCCGGGAGGCTGAGAACCTCGCGGCGGCGGAAGCCGAGCGAGTTAAAAATCAGGACAGGCGTTGACAGGCCGGTGGTGTCAACTTGGGGCAGCAAGCTCGCAAGCGAAGATTCGACGACACTTTCGCCGAGTTCTTTCACCGTGTTGTAATCGCGGTCGCTGTCCTGATAAACCCAATGGATCGAGGAACCCGGAATGATGTCGTGGAATTGATTAAGCAGCACCAGCTTCCATGCACGGTCGAGGGCAGCCGCATGGGAGGTCGGGTCGGGATGGTCCAAGCTTGTGACGTCATAGACGGCGCTTTCCGGATTCACGGCTGTTTCTTTGCGCTGAGGTGAGAGCGCAAGGCTCAAGGAATCGAAGAGTTCGGCATCGCGGAGAAGGAACTCCGACTTGCGGTTGCCGCGTTTGTTTTTGGCCTGGGTCGTGTAAGTGCCACGGTGAAGTTCGAGGTAAAGTTCCCCAACCCAGACGGGAGTGTGTTTCGAATCTGCAGCTGCTTTTTGAAAAAAGGAGAGCGATTTTTCTTGGACGAGTTTTGGGAGGCCATCGAAGTCACGAAGCCGTCGGGCTTTTTCCAACATGGCAATGCTCGGGCCACCGCCCCCGTCACCATATCCGTAAACAAGCAGCGAACGTGTGGCGAGGCCGTGTTCTTTGAAGTTTTTTTGATTGCCTGCCAACGCGGCTGGCCCGGTGTCGGCATTGTAGGTGTCAGCCGGCGGGAAATGCGTGAAAATGCGAGTGCCGTCAATTCCCTCCCAATAGAACGTGTGGTGGGGGAATTTGTTGAACTGGCTCCAAGAAATTTTTTGGGTGAGGAAACAATCGATGCGGGCCTTGCGCATGATTTGTGGCAGGGATGCGGCGTATCCGAACACATCCGGGATCCAGACGTCTTTTGTTTCAACGTCCAATTCATTTTCGAAAAACCGTTTTCCGTGGAGGATCTGACGAACAAGTGACTCGCCGGAGGGGATATTGCAGTCGGTCTCAATCCACATTGAGCCGACCGGTTCCCACTGGCCGCGGCGGATGGCTTTCTTAATTCGTGCCCAGATGTCCGGGTAGAGGTGTTTCATCCATGCGTATTGCTGGGCTTGGGAGCAACAAAAGACATATTCGGGATACCGATCCATGTAGTCCAGTGCCGTGGAAAATGTCCGGGCGCACTTGCGAATGGTTTCTCGAAGTGGCCATAACCAAGCGGTGTCAATGTGGGCATGTCCGATGGCGGAGATCGTGTGTGAGGTGTCACCATTCTTTCGGCTCAAAACATTGCGAAGGGCGTTGCGGGCTGGTTTGAGGCTGGAGAGGTCCGTCTCGTCGAACTGGTTGAGCGAGGTATTCAGAGCCTCCCGAAGCTCGGCTCGCCGCTGGCTCTCCTTGGGCAGCGCTTCCATGGCTTCGACCCCCACCAGGAAATCGTAATAATAATCAAACGCCACACGATCAATCACGGCGAGTTCTGCTTGCTTGAGTCGGAAGATCGGATTTCCCCCAAAATCCGGGAGGTTCAATTTCGCCCCAGATCCATCGGGAGCACTGGCATTCGCGGCGGCTTCCACAAAAAACTCAAACTTTTCGCCTCCTTTGGCGCGTGATGCCAATGCCACTTCCGAGCGATGCACGTTGATGGCACGAACTGGCTTGCCTGCCTGATAAATCATCCCTTCCGCAGTAAAACCCTCATTGCCACCGGGCGTGAGACGAACCAAAGCAACAACCTCCCTGCCCTTCCAAGCGCTGGGGATATTTCCGCGAAAACGGAACCAACAGGTGTCCCAAAGCGCCCCCCAGGCTCCTCCCACTTCGAAGGGTGTGTATTTTGCACGGAGTGCCTTGGCCGCGGCAACCGGCTCTCCGGAAACCGTCCATGCCCCGATCTCGAGTTTCTCTCTGAGAGGATAAATTAAGGACTGAATTCTGGGCAGGGCCGCTCGAATCCGGCCCTCGGTGATTTGAGGATGCTTAAGCATAAAGAAACGGAAATCATAGGCTTTCCACCAGTGGTGTCCAGTACCGCGATGATTGCAGAATTTCCAAACCCGTTAATGAACAACCTCCTCTTGCTGCCCGCGCTTCCGGTAGCGGCGAGCGGCTGTGATTTCCCGGTCCCTGCGCAGAATTCGCAATAATCCCACGGCCATGCAGGCCAGTACCACCGCAAAAGGCAGCCCGGTTGTAATACTGGCCGTCTGCAACGCGGTTAAGCCACCGGCAACCAGCAAGGCTGCCGCCACGACTCCTTCAAGCACCGCCCAGAAAATCCTTTGTCCCACCGGCGGGTTCGGATCTCCGCCGGAGGTGATGGTGTCAATGACCAGAGAACCGGAGTCGGAGGATGTGATGAAGAAAAACAGAATCACCAGAATGGCCACCACGCCGGATAGGGACGAGAGCGGCAGTTTTTCCAAAAACACAAACAATGCTGTCGGCACATTTTCCCGGACCGCCTCACTGATCGAGCGATCTCCTGCCAGCTCAAATTGCAAGGCGCTGGTGCCAAAAACGGTCAGCCACAAAAACGTGAGGACCACCGGCACACACAACACTCCAAGAAGAAACTCTCGAATCGTTCGTCCCCTGGAAATACGGGCAATGAACATGCCAACAAAGGGGGCCCACGCAATCCACCACGCCCAATAAAAAGCGGTCCATGACGCCTGCCAACCGGTGTGACGATAGGTGTCGGTCCATGTGCTTAACCGGATCAACTGGCCAATATAGGCCCCGGTGTTTTGGATCAACCCATTGAGAATGAGAACCGTGGGACCCGTGCAGAGGACAAAAAGCAAGAACACACCAGCGAGGATCATATTCCCCTGGCTGAGACGACGGATGCCGTGATCCAGGCCCAAAACAACCGAGAGCGTGGCGGCTGCGGTGATCCCTGCGATGAGCATTAATTGGGTGGTGAGTTCGCCTCCTGCGAGTCCCATGTGCTCCATGCCGGCTGAGATCTGCATCACCCCGAACCCCAACGAAGTCGCAACCCCGAACATGGTGGCCAGCACAGCGAGCGTGTCCACCAAATGACCAATGGGACCCCGAATCCGTAATCCCAGCAACGGGGCGAAGGCGGACCGCACCGTCAGGGGAAATCCGTGACGGTATGCAAAGTATCCAAGGGCCAGCCCGGCCACCGCGTAAATGGCCCAAGCGTGCAGTCCCCAGTGAAAAAAGGTGTACAGCATTGCCCGGGAGGCCGCTTCGGGAGTTCGAGGATCCACGATGGGCGGTTTTTCAAAGTGGCTGATGGGTTCTGCGACACTCCAAAAGATCAGCCCGATTCCCATTCCCGCACTAAAGAGCATGGCCAACCAGGAGAGCGTACTAAATTCGGGACGTTCATGATCCTTGCCAATGCGCATATGGCCGTAAGGACCAAGCAACAAAAGAATGGCAAGGCCCAGAAGCCCGTTGACCACCAGAATCAGAAACCAGCTGGCGTTGGTGACCACCCATTTTTGGGTTACCCCGAATCCGACCTCCATCTGCTCACGGGCTCCGAACGCCAGAACAACAAACAGCAAAATGAAACCAGCCGACGCCCAGAACACAATCGGCGTGCTGGTCGCAAAAACTGGACGGCCAGATGCCGACAACTTGGTCATGCTGGAATCAAGCCGGTTTGCGGAAATGCAAAATTCCCCAATTGAGTCGGCCGGCCCGCGAGGCTTCCGCCCAATGCATCAACCCGGCCAGCATCAGTTGAATGTAATCCTCAGAAACCCGTCCGGACAATTGCGGGCGGCGATGTGACAATTCCTGGTGAACCTGCCGGTAATGGCGTCCCAACTGCTCCGGCATTTCCTCGATGCTGACCACTTCCCAGCCCAAGTCCGACGCATAAAGTTTGTAATCTTCCACCGATCCCAGGGACTCGAGTTGCAGCCGTGAGAGCACCGGGCCAAGGTCGCGTTTTGGCACGCCGGCCTGCTGCATGGGATCGGTAAAGATCCACTCCCCTCCCGGCTTCAACACCCGATTCACTTCACTAAAAATTTGCCGACGGTCGCTTCCGTGCAGAATGGCATCCTGAGTCCAAACGACATCAAACTCACCGTCCCCACAGGGAATGTCTTCGAAGGACCCATCTAGGACGGTGATTCGATCCGTCAACCCGGCCGCCTTGTTCAATGTCCGGTTGCGGGCGTTTTGTTTCTCACTCAGGTTGACACAGACCACATCCAATTCGCGACGTCGGGCCAGAAAGCGGGCCGACCCTCCATACCCGCTTCCAAGATCAAGCACTGCTGTGCCCGGCTCGCGATGCAGCAACCGGATTGCCATGGTTTCCACCGTTCGGCGGCTCGCTTCACTGATCGACTCACCATCATTCTGAGAGATGCCGATGTGGATATCCTCTCCGCCCCAGATCTCGTGATAAAACGTGTCGGCGTCGGAGCTGTTATAATAGTCCCGCGTACGGATGGTGCTTTCTTCCATCGTATTCATCAGGCGTCCTCCCCCTCAGTCAGATATTTTTTCTCAGCAATGTGGACGTAAAAATCCGGCTTCTGCTGGTGATAGGTTTCTTGAAAATCACCGAAGGTTTTCACTCTCTGAAACCCAACCTCCGTCATGAGATTGCGCACGTATTCTTTGCGCAAGGGAAACATATTGAGATGGAACACCGAGCCATCCTGGAATTCATACCGAAACCGGGCCAACCCCTCGTCCACATGTTCTGGTTCGGCGCTGACGTTTTCCCCGCAGTAGTAGTAGATGTGTTTTGAGGAAAATCCATCGTCGAGAATGCTGTCATAATTGCGCTGGTCGAGGATGAGAACGCCATCGTGTCGCAGCGCGGCGTAGAACTCTGCCAACGCCTTGCGGCGGTCCCGCTCGTTGAACAGATGGGTGAACGAATTTCCCAAGCAAATGATGGCATCAAATTTTTCATGCACATTGCGATTGAGCCAGCGCCAATCGGCATGCAGCGTTCGCAGGATGCGCCCATTGCGCCGGGCATTGGTAAATGCCTTGGTCAACATCTCAATGGATCCGTCAGCACTCGCCACCTCAAACCCCTCCTCAAGTAATCTCACGGAGTGAAATCCCGTGCCAGTGGCAACGTCGAGAACCTTACGCGCACCCCGCTTTTTGAGTTCTTGAATGAAAAACTCGCCCTCACTTTCTCGTCGGGCTTTCCAGTCAATCAACTGGTCCCATTTTTCGACGAAGGTTTGAACATATTCGGCTTGATAATGATTGGTTTGGCGAATCTTGAGGGGATTCGCGCCGTAGTTTTGTTTTATTGGTAGTGTGGTTTCTGCAGTCATGATGGAAATGGACCGCCGGTAAAATTTTGCGGCGGTGGATGAAGGGTTTTGGCCTGTCACGGCAGCAGCCGAACAGGAATGGGAAACGGAACACGATGGTGCTCCGCAGTTTTTTAACAAATGTCCGATCGACTAAGGATCGAGCAGCCCCATTTCTTGGAGCGCTTTTGATGGGATTTCCCTCATGGGGTCAGTGCCCGCGGCGGACGATTTTCTCGCTGCAGTCATGCACGCAACCGTAGGGACATGATCATCTCATGCAAGTACTAAACCTGGTTTTATTTTTTTGAGTGCTCTCAAAAACTTAGGAGTTGCCGGAATGCCAGCTTGCGAAGGGGCGGAAACTCATGCATTCTTAAAAATTGTCGCGGTGCGGGCAGCTTGATCGGTTCTGCCCCGCGTTTTTTTGATCACTATCCATGAATAACACCTTTTCCGCCCGCACCAGTGAGGCGCTGATTGACGACAACTATGAGCGTTGGCTGGCCAACCCGAAGTCCGTGCAGCCGGATTGGGCGGCCTTTTTTGAGGGGTTTGAGCTTGGGCATGCCAAGAGCGAGCAGGGGGTGAATGGAGACTCGGCTCCTGCGGCCACGGGTGATGTTTATCAGCAGATTCGAGTGGACGGGCTGGTGTATGCCTATCGGACGCTGGGGCATTCGATTGCGGATTTGGACCCCTTGGATGATATCTCACGGGAGAATCCTCTTCTGAGTTTGCGGGAGTTGGGTTTTGAGGAGAAAGATTTAGATCTTCAGGTCTCGAGCCGGTTTTTCCGTGAGGGGCGGGTGATGTCGCTGCGTGATTTGATCGACGAACTCCGGGCGATTTATTGTGGCACGGTGGGCACCGAGTTCATGCACATTCAGAATCCCAAGATCCGGAACTGGGTGCGGGATCGGCTGGAGAATCGGAATCTCGCGATGCAGGCCGACGCAGCGCTTCACCGCGAGATTCTGCGGAAACTTCATGAGGCCGAAACCTTCGAAAATTTTCTTCACACCACCTATGTGGGTAACAAACGGTTCTCGTTGGAGGGCGGAGAGTCTTTGATCGTGGCCTTGGATGCCGTGCTGCAGACGTGTCCGGGACAGGGTGTCGAAGAAATCGTAATGGGCATGGCTCACCGCGGGCGGCTGAACGTACTTGCCAACATTCTCAACAAGCCGCTGGACGTAATTTTTAATGAATTTCAGGGCACGTTTTCCCCGGACCTCGTCGGAGGAAATGGCGATGTGAAGTATCATTTGGGGTTCCAAGTCGTTCGCAAAACAATTTCCGGTGAAGACGTGGCGATCCGGCTTGCCGCAAATCCCTCTCATTTGGAGGCGGTGGATCCGGTGGTGCAGGGCAAGGCGCGGGCGCGCCAGCGGGTGCTTAGTGACACCGTGGAGCGCAAGAAAGTTTTACCGATTCTCGTGCACGGTGACGCCGCGTTTATTGCTCAGGGCGTGATCGCCGAAACATTCAATCTTTCCCAACTGCCCGGATATCGCACGGGAGGGACCATTCACATTGTGGTCAACAACCAGATTGGGTTCACAACGATGCCTGCCGATGCCCGCTCGACCCCATATTGCACGGACATGGCCAAAATGATTGAGGCGCCCATTTTTCACGTCAACGGCGAAGATCCCATCGCCGTGATCGAAGTCGCCCAGATCGCGCTCGAATTCCGTCAGACCTTTGGACGCGATGTGGTGATCGATATGTATTGTTACCGGCGCCACGGTCACAACGAGGGGGATGAACCCAATTTCACCCAGCCGAAACTCTACGCCAAAATCAAGTCCCACCCGCTGCCGAGTGATGTGTTTCTGGGTCAGATCAAAGCGCTGGGAACCGTGAATGATGACGAGGCTGCCAAGATCAAGGCCGAGGCCATCGAGGAGCTGAATGAGGCTCTGGAGTTGGTGAAAGGGGATGGCCCCGTTGATTCCGCGAAGGGAGAGTTTGCGGGCTCCACCGCCATTTTCCAATTGCCCTACTCGCACGAACCGGTACCTACCGGGATCTCTAAGGAGGTGCTTGACCGGATCGTTGCCACGCTGACAACAGTTCCCGAGGGGTTCCGGGTGCTGCCAAAAATCCGCCGGATTTTGTTGGAGCGACGCTTGCAAGTTTGGAAAGCCGACGGGCCGTACAACTGGTCTTACGCCGAGGCGCTTGCGTTCGGAGCTCTGCTTTTGGAGGGAACGCCCGTGCGTCTCTCTGGCCAGGACAGCCGACGGGGAACCTTCAGTCAGCGTCATAGTGTGATCTATGATGAGGGAACCCGTGAGCGATATATCCCACTCTCGAATCTTGATCCCGATCAAGCCCGGTTCTGTGTTTATAACAGCCCGCTTTCTGAATACGCCGTGCTTGGTTTTGACTATGGATATTCCATGGATTTCCCCGAGATGCTTTGCCTCTGGGAGGCGCAGTTCGGGGATTTTGCGAATGGGGCACAGATTATCATCGACCAATTCATTGCAGCGGCTGAGTCCAAGTGGGGGCGTCCAAGTTCTTTGGTGATGTTGCTACCTCATGGTTACGAAGGACGGGGACCAGAACACTCCAGCGCAAGACTCGAGCGGTTCCTCCAGTTGTGCGCTGAGAACAACATGCAGGTCTGCAACCTGACCACGCCAGCTCAATATTTTCATGCCCTCAGGCGGCAGGTTCACCGCGGTTATCGGAAGCCGCTGATCATTATGACGCCCAAAAGCCTGCTGAACCATGATCAGGCTGTTTCGCGCACCGAGGATTTCACAAACTCCCGATTTTACGAAATCATTGCCGACCAAAACACGCCCAGCCCTGAGAGTGTCGAGCGAATCATTTTTTGCTCAGGAAAAGTTTTTTACGATTTGCAGAAATTCCGTCAGGAAAATGGATTGGAGTCCAAGGCGGCGATCATTCGGGTCGAGCAGTTGTATCCTCTGCACGAAGAAAAAATCCGGCGCGTCTGTGCTCCCTACATCAATGCCAAAAAACGGGTCTGGTGCCAAGAGGAGCCACAAAACATGGGGGCATGGACATTTATTCTTCCCCGGCTCCTGAATCTTTTCCCCGGATACATCGAGTATGCAGGGCGTGCACCCAGCGCGAGTACGGCCGCAGGCTCCATGCAAGTTCACCTCGCCCAGCAGGCGGCGCTGGTCAAACAGGCCTTCGGGGTGTAGTTAGGAGTTATCCATGAGTATCGAAGTCAAAGTCCCTGCCGTGGGGGAATCCATTTCTACGGGCATCCTTTCTGTTTGGCATAAAAAAGACGGGGAAACCGTCTCCGCCGGAGAAGTTCTCTTCACTTTGGAAACCGACAAGGTGTCCACCGAGGTGAATGCCCCTGAGGGCGGGGTTCTACACACCGAAGTGGCTGAAGGCGATGAGGTCAAAATCGGTCAATCCGTCGCGCGGATCGAGCCCGCTGCGGCTGGTTCCACCCCGCCCATTCCTGCGACCCCATCTTCCACGCCAACCGCCGAGACTCCAGCCCCCGCTGAACCCAAGCCCGAGCCTTCCCCCGCACCCAAAGCCAAGGAGCCTGCTCCAAAGCCCACCAAAGCGGAACCTGCCGAAAAATCTCAGGCGTCCGCTGAAGGAAGACACACCCGCAAAAAACTTTCGCCGCTTCGCAGAAAAATTGCCACCCAGTTGGTTTCGGCCCAACAAAACGCGGCGATCCTCACGACGTTTAACGAATGTGATATGAGCGCTGTGATGCTTCTCCGAAAGGAAATGCAGGAAGAGTTCACCAAAAAGCATGGGGTGAAACTCGGATTCATGTCCTTTTTTATCAAAGCCGTCGTGGATGCTCTGAAGGCTGTCCCCTCGATTAATTCCCGCATGGATGGCGAAGAGTTGGTATTAAATCACTTTTTTGACATTGGCGTGGCGGTCGGAACGGATCGAGGCCTGATGGTTCCGGTGGTGCGAGATGCTGACCAACTCAGTTTTGCCGGGGTTGAGGGCGCGCTTGCTGGTTATGCCGCAAAGGCGCGTGAGGGAAAAATTTCGATCGAAGATCTGCAAGGCGGAGTCTTTAGCATTTCCAACGGCGGCGTGTATGGCTCGCTACTAAGCACTCCGATTTTAAACCCTCCCCAAAGTGGCATTCTCGGCATGCACAAAATCCAAGAACGTCCGATGGCGGTTGATGGCAAAGTTGTTATCCGTCCGATGATGTATCTGGCGCTCAGCTATGATCACCGGGTGGTGGATGGCAAGGAAGCGGTAACGTTTCTTGTGCGAGTGAAGGATTGCATCGAAAACCCGGCAAGGCTCCTACTTGGAACGTGACCGAAGATATGGGATATTAACCGAAAAGGACGATAAGCCAACAGAAGGAAGCGAAGATCGCGAAGGACCAAGATCTTATGAATACGCTTAAGCTCAGCCAGTGGATGAAACAGGATCTGTTCAAGTTTCCACCAAAATTTTCCCTACCTCCGTTATCTTCGTTTGCTTCTGTAAGAATCCTTTCCCGCTTTCTGGCTTAACAATACGGGTCTAAACCTTATGGATTTTGATTGGCCAGCTCCAGACGGCACCCACTTTCCCGCTAGAAGCTGGGGTGATGCCGAGGAAGCGCAAGCGGTTATTGTTTTTGTCCATGGCTTGGGTGGGTCCATTGGGGACTTCGAGTCGTTGGCGTCGCACCTCGCTACCAAGGGCTTAGTGAGTTATGCGGCTACAGTGCGGGGGCAGGGGTTGGACCCTTTGGAAAGCCGACGCGGAACGTATTTGAATCCCTCAGAGATTGCCAAAGATCTTTCAGCTTTTGCTGAGGACGTGCATCAACCCGGCAAACCCTTTTTTCTTTGCGGAGAAAGTCTTGG
>JBGTLQ010000147.1:0-7211 GCA_041744075.1 Terrimicrobiaceae bacterium | reverse complement strand
GCAATCCCTGCGCGGCCAAGAATCCGTGCGCGGCGGTCAACCCGTGTAGCCCCTGTGCCGCTGCCAACCCATGTAACCCCTGCAATCCGTGCGCGCCGGCCGAGGCGGTCGAGCTGACGCCGGAGGAAGCGAGCGCTGCCTACGAGTGCATCAAGGGAGCCATGCAGGCGGCCTATGTCGGGCAGCTGCAGCGGGCCTCCTCAAGTCCCTGCAACCCCTGTGCAGCCGCCAATCCCTGCAATCCATGCAACCCATGCGCAGCGACGCATATTGTAACCTCAAATACGACCGATTTTGATGGTGTGGAGAGCCTTGGCATCAAAGTATCGACACCGCAGAAGTTTTACCGCAACCAACCATCGTCATGAGCACCATTACCGTAGAAATTCCGAATTCGCTCGCAAAGCGCATTCAAGATCTGGCGCGAGGCGAAGGCCTCTCGGTAAGCCAATTTCTGGCCTCTGCTGCCGCTGAGAAGGTGGCCGTATGGGAAACGGAGGACATCATCAATCAACGAAAGCAGTCGGCAGACCCTGCAGCTATTTTTTCCCTGTTGGCCGGAGTTCCCGATATCGAGCCGGAAAATGAATGGGATGAGAAGTAATCCTCAAGTCCCAACCGTCAACCGAAGGCTACTAAAGAGAGCAGATCGAAGATGGTAGATAGGAGATAGAGAGCAGACATCTGAGGTCGGAGATGGAAGGAAATTTTGGATTTTGAATTCGCCAAATCAAAGCAGATGGAAGATGGGAGACCGACTCACAAGCTGATAAGTGCCAATGCAAAGTTGATGGAAGGAAAGCCACCAAAAGCGAAAAACAAATGACCCGATGAGGCCGACTGTTTACATCGAGACAAACATTCCGAGTTATTACGTCCCCCGCGAATCAAGAAATATCATTCAAGTGGCGCGCCAGCAACTCACCCGTGAGTGGTGGAATAGCGGTCCCCCTCCGACCGCGTTTCTCCCCCGATTCAACATTCATCATTCAGAATTCAACATCACCCGCTACCCGCTACCCGCCACGCATTACTCTTCACCCTGATTCTTCCCCCCATTCAAAATTTAGAATTCAAAACTCAACATTAAAACTCCCCCGAACCAAGAACCAAGGACGAGGAACAAAGAAAAGACAAACCCTCCCCCTCGGAAAATTCAAAATTTAGAATTCAAAATTAACCCCCACCACCACCAACAGTCGCTGAATTCATTGCTGATATCTGCGATTCCGGATCAAAATTGACATAAACACATTCTGCGTTATTTTTATGCGTTATGAGAACATTCTCAATTATGGAGACCCAACACCACCTCTCACGGGTTCTAAGAGTGGTCGAGTCAGGTCAGAGCGTCGGGATCACACGAAGGAAGCAGATAGTGGCGAAAATCATTCCAATCCAGACGGAGGTTGAGCTTCCTGATTTTGTGTCGAGAGCCCACAAGGTTTGGGGAAAATCGTGGAAAGGCACGTCTTCGGAAGCCTTGGTTGATGAGACTAGGGGTGATCGTTGAAAACCTACTATGACACGGGGGTGCTCCTTAAGCTCTACACGGGCGAGAAGGAATCTGTTGGCGTCGCAAATTTTGTCCATTCGCGAGGAGAAAAGCTTTCGGTCACCGATCTCCACATTTCAGAGTCCGTGTCCGCGCTGAAACTCAAGGTGTTCCACAAGGAATGTCACGAGGAGGACGCAGCAGCAGGGATCGCCCTCATCATGGATGACCTCAAAACCGGGGTTCTTCAACTCGTGGAAGTGGACTGGGATCGCGTTTGGCAGGAGTGTCGCCTGTTGTCTGAGAAATTTGCTTCCACCTCGGGTGTTCGCACGCTTGATGCCTTGCATGTTGCAGTTGCCCGTCTTTCCTGGGCAGAAGAATTTGTCACAAGGGACAACCGACAGTCCGATCTGGCTGCCAGCATTGGATTACGTGTCATTGATCCCACACGCCAGACCCAAGGAAAATAAAACCAAGAACAAGGCACGTCACCCCGCTTTCCGCTTTTCCTCCATAAAACCCTCCTCCCGCCCACTGATCTCCGATCTTCCCGCCAAACCTTCTCGTAAAAATGCCAACAGTTTTCCGAAATGGCCCCTACAGATTTCATTTTTATTCTCGTGAACCTGGAGAACCTCCACATATCCATGTCTCACGAGATGATTTTGAGGCCAAATTTTGGCTGGCTCCTGTGAGTCTTTCGAGGAACTTCGGATTATCGCCCCATGAGATACCCAAAATTCTTGGCATAATTCGAAAAAACGAGGACATTCTTCTCGATGCTTGGAACACATTCCATCGACAAAGCTGAGTTTATTGCCACAGAGGTTAACGTGCGCCACGGGCAGGTGTGGCTTAGTCTTCTTGACGGTTCAACACACTCGTTTCCCGTCCATTTTTATCCCCGACTATCCTCGGCTTCCCGGAAACAACAGGAAGCTGTTAAGCTCCGTGTCGGAGGGAGAGCATTGCGCTGGGAGGAACTGGATGAGGACATCTGGATTGCCGATGCCGTGATGGGACGGTATCCGGCTGCTTCGCTTCCAGTAGCAGTTTGAAGACGATACTTCACTACCGGTTGGCTTGCCTGAGTCCGCGAGTGAAAGACATGCGAAAACAATCACATCGTCTTCATCACCAATGAGCAATCAACAATTCCATCCCGCTTTCCGCTTTCCGCTTTCCGCTTTTCACTTTTTCTAAATGAAAACACCACAGATCAGAGAAGACGTCCTGCGCGACCCGCGATATCCAGTCCACCGGATCGCTGACAGGCTCCTGCCATATCATGCGCAGAGGCATCCTAGTCATATGAAGACGGGTCTCAGAACCACATTCCTGTCAATCCTGCAAATCCAGTAAATCCTGTCAAAAAATAATAGCCCTCTGCCCTCGCCTCCAAACTCCGCAGTTCGTAACTCGCTACCCGCCACGCATTACTCTTCACCCTGATTCTTCCCCCCAACAATTGATAATGAGAGATCATCTGAATGTCATGATTGATGAACATTCTGCATCCGAGGATGAAGTCCAGCCACTGTTCCAAAAGTTGGAGAATGGGCATGAATCTCTCAATGGATATGTCGCCTACCTGAAAAAGTGTTCCGAAAAATAAACAATCAAGTTGCAGCGGATTCGGCGGAGCCGAAACGACCGGGCTCTCCATTACCAATCAACAATTCCTCCGCCAGATTTCCTGCTCACGTGGAATTGCAAACACATCAACAACCCCCATACAATCAGGAGAATTGAGCAGTGTTGCATTGATTTGGGCTTTCGTTGTCCTGTGATTGCATCTCCCGCAGAGCTGCTGTCTATTGAGTCATGAAAACAAATCCAATACTTGATGAAATTCGAGCGGTGCGGGATAAAGATGCACAGCTTGTGGAAAACGATATTCATCGCCTGTTTTCCGCCCTGCGTTCCGAAACAGAAACCCTCAAGCAGCAAGGTCGCAAGTTTCACTCTTACACAGCAGGTGGAGGACCTCTATCAGCAACAGTCGAAGAAGACTCTCACAGCTAGCTTGTCAGCCCGCCGACCATCCCTCCGCCTCAGCGGATCTCGACCTCCATTCTCTCTACACAGCACAGTGGCCCGTCTTCGACCGCTCTTCCCCAAATTCACCATTCAACATTCAGAATTTAAAATTACTCCCTTCCCCCCATTCAAAATTAAGAATTCAAAACTCAACATTAAAACTCCCCCGAACCAGGAACAACGAACCAAGAACCAAGAACCAAGAACCAAGAACCAAGAACCAAGAACAACAAACCCCGATCTAGGAACCCCGATCTAGGAAAAAAAATGCATGAAAATCGAACGCTTCGAAGACATTGAAGCATGGCAAGTTGGTCGGGAGCTCACGCGTTTCGTGTATGACGCGACGAAAAGCAAAGAATTTTCCAAGGATTACGGACTAAAAGACCAGATCCAAAGGGCCTCGAGCTCAGTGATGCACAACATCGCAGAAGGATTCGATGGCGGAAGCAATGCCGAATTCATCAAATTCCTGCGATACGCCCAGAGGTCAGCCTCCGAAGTCCAGAGCGAGTTGTATGTCGCGCTTGATCAAAACTATATTTCCAAGGAAAACTTCGATGAACTCTACAATCTGGCAAAACACACAAAGTCAAAAATCGGTGGTTTCATAGCCTACCTCCAACGCTCCGGACGAAAGTAAACGAGGAACAACGAACCAAGAACAAAGAACAAAGAACAAAGAACAAAGAACAAAGAACAAAGAACCACGAACATCCCCCGTTTCGATTTCCGATCTTCGACTTTCCCCTTTCAGCTTTTCCCTTTTAGCTTTTCCGGTTTCCGCTATTACTGAACAAACAACCCCCATGGAGAAATTATAAAATATGGGACCGACACCTTCCGGCTGTTCGCGCTTCTCCGCCCAGCGGATTGCCTTTCCGCTTCGCCGAAAATGTTGATTTAATTCATCAAAGGTAATACCATCGGTAATACATGAAAACTGTCACCATCAAGATCACGGAAACCATGAATGAAAAACTTCGGAAGCACGCTGCCTCGAAAAAGGAAGGTTACTCAGAAACTGTCCGACGAGCACTGACGAGGGAACTCGAGGGCAGTGCGGATTTCGCCAGCCTTGCGGCACCATACCGGGGGATGTTTCGCGGTCCATCAGACCTTTCGACCAGGGAGGGCTTTGCAGGTCAGGACTCTCGTTGACGCTGGCCCGCTGATCGGTTGGTTGAATGCCTCGGACCAATGGCATGACTGGAGCGTGTCTGTCTTGTCCGAAATTCGCGGGCCTCTTCACACCAGCGAAATCATCATCGGTGAAGCGTGTTGGAATCTGGGAGGCAATTCGCGCCCAGCCCATGCACTCCTCACCCTTGTGCGCACAGGAGCCATCCATCTCCTTCGACCTTGGCCCGAACACCTTGAACGCACGCAGGAATTGATGATCAAGTATCCGAACATGGACGCAGGGGATGCCTCGCTTGTCATTCTCTCCGAGCTTTATCCGCACGCGGAGGTTGTGACCACTGATCAGACAGACTTTACCGTCTATCGCCGATTCCGGTCCCAAAAAATTCCCGTGATTCATCCCTGAGATCAACGACTCCGCCACCTTCCCCCTCCGCCCCCTGATCTCCGCAGTTTCTCCCTTGCGTCTTCTGTGCATTTTTGCGGCAATTCTCGTCTTTCCACTTCCCGCTTGTCCCATCTTCCATCTTCACCGCCTAGCGCTCCCACTTTCCACTTTCTACTTTATACATTTACCATAGATTTGCCGTATGAGCACATTGACTGCTGTTTTTGAGCCAAGTGATGACGGAACCTTACACCTTCCGTTGCCTGCCGATGTTCGTTCCGGAAAGTTCAAGGTGGTGGCCATTTTTACACCAATTAACCCCGATGAGACAGGAAACGCCGAATCGGTTGTTTCTGGATTTGGCTGCGGCAGCAGGATGTGGTGAACACCCTTCCTTACATCGCAAAGAAAGAGGGAATACTTTTCAGTCAGTGCTGACGCCTGAATACCAGTCTGTCGTGAACTCATGGCTCGCAAAAGCCAGCTCTGACCTCGCCTCAGCAAAAATCCTGATCGAGGGTGATGAGCCGCACTACGACACAGGATGTTACCTTCTCACATGGAATTGCAAGCACATCGCAAATGCACAAATCATCAGACAACTTGAAAAGCACGTAAAATCCTATGGCTACGACCTCCCGCTTATCTGTACACCCGAGTCTCTCTAAAGACGTTGAACGTTTTCAAGATCCTCTCGTTAATGAGCTTCGTTTGATCCGAAGCCAGCTGAGTGCACGATTTCAAAACAATCTGGCAGACATCGCCAAAGATTTGATGAAACGCCAAAAAAACTGGGAGTCAAATTGCGGAGTTTGAAATAGAGGCGCCTCCACAAGAAATCCTCGAATCCGCCCAATGTTGGACGAAAACTCACGCCGTTAATAAAGCAGCCGGGGCCAAACTTGCCGCCAAACGATAGTCCGGATTCTCGCACGACGAATCCGATTTATCTCACAGGCGTTATGAGCATCCCCCTCCGGTCTCGCTTCCACAAATTCAACCTTCATAATTCAACATTTTCCGTTATCTTCTATCTCCCATCTCCCATCTCCTTCGCACAGCGGTTGCCTTGTGATTTTGAGCTTTTTTGCTGCTAAATCCTCCCAGAACGAAAATACAAAAATTGCTTCCACCAGCAATAAGTCTTCTCCATTGACATGATAAGCATACATGATATTATTACCGAATGGTAAACGGCCTCACAACACTCACCGAGAGAGGGCAGGTATCGATGCCGGCCGCACTACGCAAAAAGTTGGGGCTACGACCTGGCCAACCGCTCCTATGGAAAATGATTTCTGATACTGAGTGCCGCGTCGTTGTTGTCCGCAAGTCTGCGGATCGCCGAGGGTCCTCCGTGCGAGGGTTCATGAAGCAATTCCAAAAAGGCATGCCGGAAACAACAGCCGGGTGGATGGAGTTGCTCCGTGAAGGAGAACGCGATTGATGGCTTGGATCGTCGATACATGCGTTTTGCTTGATATCGGCCTTGACGACCCGAGGTTTGCCTCCGGTTCCGAAAGACTTTTGAATGCCAAGCTTGCCGATGGGCTGCTGGTATGCCCGATGACGATCGTCGAGTTGGCCCCGGCTTTCTCTGGAAATATCGAAGCACTGGAAGAATTTCTTTTTCAACTTGGTATTGGTCACCAAGAAGACTGGACAGCGGCAGACACTACGAGTTCCTGCCAAGCGTGGACGCGGCATGTTCAGAAGCGCCGAAAAAATCAGGTCGGCAAACGCCCGATTACCGATGTGCTTATCGGGGCGTTTGCCCTGCGCCACCAAGGTCTGCTTACCCGAAATACCGACGATTTCCGCAGGCTCTTTCCTACACTTCATCTGATCACGCCATAGCCTACACGGCAGACCCACCTTCCCCCTTCCACTCTTCTCCGAATTCAACATTCCCTCACCTTCCCCCCTCCAACCGCTTTTCTCCCCCGATTCATAATTCATCATTTCGAATTTCAAATTGCCGCGAAGCGGCTAAACTCCCCACTACCCGCTACCCGCCATCATGCGCAGAGGCATCCAAGTCATATGAGCACGGTTCTCTGAACCACATTCCTGTCAATCCTGCAAATCCTGTCAAAAAAACCAAGAACTCCGAACAACGAACTCTCCGATCTTCCACTTTCC
>JBGTLQ010000146.1:0-34904 GCA_041744075.1 Terrimicrobiaceae bacterium | reverse complement strand
CCCAAGCGCCGGTCCTGCCATCGTCGCGACCTCAAACGCGCTGGAGTTCCACGTCACCGCACTGCTCAGGCGATTTGCCGGAATCAACAAGGGAACAAGTGCCGAGCGTGACGACATCCCGCCAATGCGAAATATAGCCATCAAAAAGAGAAGCAGGAAAAGCAGTGGCAACGCGGGCTGTGAAAAATTTAGCGTCGCGGGATCCACTTCTCGTTCGAAGACGCCGGCAATAGCGGCCAACCATCCATTGGCAGTGTTCAGCCATGGCAACGGGGGAATTGATTCCTGCCAGTAACTCACGGCAGCCAGTCCCAAGGACAGCATCGCCATGCCCGCCGTGCTGATGCCAACCACCTTTCGTCGGTCGGCATGGTCGGCAAGCATCCCCGCCGGAAGCGAAAGCGCCAACAATGGCAGAACATTGATCAAACCTAACAACCCCAAAGCCGTCGCGGAGCCCGTCCATTGGTACACCTGCCAACTCACGGCCACCGCCGTCATCTGCCCGCCAAAAGCCGCGGCAAAGGTACCGATCAAATACTGACGATACCCGGCATACCTCCACACAGCGTAGGGGTCATGGGGGGCGGGCTCATTCAAAATAGCAGCCCCGACTCAGAGTACGGATGAACCCCAATCGCAAACCCAGGCACACGATGGGTCGATTCATTGAACGGCATACAAACAGATTAAACCATGAAGGGCATGAAGAGCATGAAGAAAAAATTGAAGGATTTCACAATTCTTCCATCCCCTTCATGCTCTTCATGGTTGCCAAAATCTGAATTCTTCCACCCAGATCTGCAGGTTCTTCAATAATCCGTGATTCGCTCGATCCTCGCGGGATCCAGAATCTGCGAGCTCCCGTTCTGATTGGTCACAAGCAGAACCCCGCAAAATGCGCGCAGGGATCTGATATTTCGAATAACCTCCGTCTCCGTTTCTCCCAGATAAACGATGCTGGCCCGGTATCCACGCATCTCTTGAAAAGCTGTGGCATATCCCAAGGCCAGAGCCGCCGCATCGGAGTTCTGAGCCTGCAAGGGGGCTGCAACCACAACACAGGTCATGATGATTAAAAGGAAGAGTCTCACAAATTCCTCAACGTAAAATTCCTTTAATTATTCAACGTTCTTCCTTCAGGATCACCTTTATGAAAAAGCCCCACATCCTGACCCTCGTTCTGGAAAAACTCCGGGAGGAGATGGAATCACGGCGCAAGGTTTCCAAACTCACGCGGGAGCAGGGCAATGACCCCGAAAGTCAGGCAAAAAGCAAATACGACACCCTCTCTATTGAGGAAAATTACCTTGCCGATGGATTGGCCCAGATGGCAGTGGCCTCTGCACAAGCGATCGAGGAGTTGGAATCGATGCGCCTCCATGATTTTGAGGAGGGTGAGCCGATCAGCCTTGGTGCACTGGTCGAATTGGAATTCCCGGATGCCCGTGAGTGGTTTTTCCTGACCCCGGCTGGTGGCGGGACGGAGATAACCTATGACGGTTTAGCAATCACCGTGATCACGCCGGAATCGCCTCTTGGCTCAAATCTCATGGGGACTTACGCAGGCGATCGCATCATGACCCCTCCCGTCAAAGTCCTGCGAGTGCTGTGAGATAAATACCTTGGATTGTTGATTGTTCAAAGCAGCGCGATAAAACAAGGTATTTAGTTGGGTTGATTTTGAGTGACTTCTTCCTTGTTTGGTTTGGGGTGAACCCTTGAAGGTTTGTCGATTGTAGAAGGAACGCTACACCCGCGTCAATTGCGGGCCGGGAGACTCTGCAACAATTCGGCCACTCGCTGGGCACCTTTCCGGTAAACAGTCACGGCAACCAGTTCACCTTCAAACCAGATGGCCCAGTGGCGTTTGGCGTATTTTGTAACGAGGACGGGGCTTGGCTGAGTAGAAGGCTTTTGCACACTGAGCCATGTGCTGAATTAGCGGCAGGTGCCGAAAGGCACTTGGCTGTGATTCGGAATTTCCGGTCTACCGTGCGGAAGATCCAGATGTCAGCACTCTCCCGGCCCGAACGCTGCTTGGTTACGAGCGAGCAGCGATTCGTGCTCGAAGTGGCAACTTGATGAAAGCAGAAAGCGAATAGCTTTTTGCTTGTCAAAAAGCCATAACCACCTCTTGCTAGGAGCCAAGGGGTAGTCAAGAAGCAAACGGAATAAGTGCCGAAGGCCGCGCAAAGCGCGTTATGCCGGATTGCTTCTTGACTGCCCCGCAGTGCTCCTGTTTGGCAACCATAAGCTGTTAGCACAAAGCTCAGATTCGCATATGCAATGACTGAATTTGCTCGCAGCTCTTGGGCCTGCATGGAAGTGATGAAGAAGCTGTTTAAATTGCAACCCATTTTTTATGACGCATTTAGAATCGGCGCAGTAACTAATGGTCACTCCGCTTCAGACGCAGGGTGCATGGCATTAATTACCAACATGGGCCATTCCGGCAGATATTCGCCGGCTCCTTGAATCAAAACTACCCCTGAGGGAATAAATTGGTCCCACTCATAAATCCAAGTGTCGGTGAAAAAAGAACCCCTGATAACGGAGAGACGCATCATAGGAGAGGTGGAAAGATTTGAGGGGTTGAAACGGGGGTTCAAAAAGATAATGTGGGAACCCGATAATCCCGGTAGTTGTGCGAGGTTTTGATCCGAAATCCGCCCCCCAATTACGAGGATCGGCGCGTCACCGTGTTTGGGCAAGTCATCGATCCTCTGAATAAAGGCAATTTCATCACCACCCGGATCAACAAGAAGCCGCCATTGCCTTCCGTAAAATCTGCCCATAACCCCTTCATTGACGAGAATCCACACTTGAGCAGGTTCTTCGCTCAGAAGCACTACTGAACCCCGTTTGCGGACTTTGTGCCCAGAGGGCGTTTCGACAGAAAGACCCGTTACGATGATGGCCAACAAAACCACGCTAGCGAAGCCGAAAGTGACGCAGATAGATGGTTTTCGAGGCCAAAGCGAGGCATTGAACCTAAGGACAACAGCTACAACCAACGCTATCAAGGGTGGAATCCAAAGCCAGACCGATTCCGCTACGGAACTAAAGAATGCTGACACGAAAAAACTCGTCCATAAACCAAGGGCTCCAGCCAAGACCGGGTTTCGTTGGGAAGGCAGCAGCAAAGTTGCAATGAAGCCCCACCCAAAAATGTAGAGAATCCGCCCATCCCATCCGAGCTCTACGAGCCAGGTCAGGTGGCTGTTGACCAGAGTGCGATACCCTTCCAGTTTCTCCGGTGCCTGGTACCATTGCATGTAAGCTTCACCCGAGTTGCCCAAGCCCCAACCGGACGGAGCATCGAGAATCATGCGCGGGGCCACCTTCCACATTTCAAGACGATTGGTGATGGATAGGTCTTCCTCCCCGGCGATTCCCTGCCTAAAACGTTTGTCGGCATCGAGCACGAAGGCAGAGGCGATCACCATGGCCAGCGAGCACGCGACGGCAATCCACTGAGGCTTAGTCATTCGTTTCCCACATACCCACACCAGCGGCAGCATCCCGATGATGGCAGCAAGCAAACCACCTCGTGAAAAGGTGTGCATCAGGCACACTCCAAGGCCCGTGAACAGCAGTGTCGCGACCCAGAACCCCCATGCCCGAAACCTCGCCAGACACCAAACAGCAACCATCAGCATGGCGATCAAGGCTGCTGTTTTGTTCGGGTTGCCCAAGCCCCAATCCATCCGCCATACGCCATCGAAGAAAGTATCCATGTCGACAGCAGCCTATTTTTTCCAGGAATTCGCAATGGCTTCTGTCGGCAGAGCCACCCGGAACACGGCGGGAATCACGTCTTCATCTTCGCCGGGGAAAAAGTCTTGATTCTGGATGTCGCCGACAAAGGCAGGGGTACGAAAATCCTCCGGCCACGGCTCATCGGATGACTTTCGCCGGTTCAAGGGCGAAAGTTCCTGCTTCAGAAAAGCCGCTTTTTCGTCTTGGATCGACAGGGCATATTCAAAGAACTGCAAGCCGAGTCGGCTTGTTAGGGCACTCCCGGAATGCCCCAGCCCCGGAACGCCTTTGAAAATGATCGGGTATCCGAGGCTCCTGCATTCCATGAAAAACCTTTTTGCTGCGGGGTAGCCGCCCTCCTTTTCTCCGGTACTCAGGAGCCAGAGGACCTGATTTGCTTCCGCAGTCGGCTTGTCAAAACTGCTTGGAATATGGGCGTGAACGGCCAGAAAATACTGGGGCTTTCTTAACGCGAGGCGGCACGCGTATTGAGCGGAGCCGGATTGACCCCAGAGCAGAAAGTTTCCCTCTGGCAACCCGTATTTCTGACTCAATTCTTTGACGCCCTTCTCCCACGCTTTGGCGACATCATCGAAGGTCTCGTCGAGTTCGCGATTAATCTGACGGTTGAGTTCATCGTGACTCATTTTTGGATTCCAGAGGGTGCGGGAACCCCAGGCGAGGATTGCCAGTTGATGCTTTTCCGCAAATCCGATCAAGCCGCCGACTTCCTCCCCTGGCTCCATCCGTTGGAGCTTGCGTTTAATTTCATCGGGACTTCCGGCCAGCAGGCACATCGCAAGCACACCCTTTGCCTGCGAGCCATCAGTCATTCCGATGGGTGGGCGGACAAACAGCGTGATCTGCGGCTGCTTGGGGTTCCCTGTCTTGATTACATGCGCGGTGACCGGGTCGAGAGCAGCTTTTCGTTCGCCGGTGCGCTTCACCTTCCCTTCGACGATCATCCTCTCGGGAAAATCCAGACCAAAAAGCGAAAGACTGCTCGGCAAGGTGCCGACCGTCGCGCCATGTTTGTCACCAAAAACGACGACCGCAGACCAACGCTGGCTTAGAAACTTGTCGGGGAGCGCAAAGTAAAGGGTCATCCGCTCACCCGCATTGTAGAACACAGGGCTGGCAAAATCCTTGCCTTTCCCACGAGTGGCTTTCGATGGTTCGGGAATGGTGGTCAGAAGATTTCGATTTTGATCGTAGAGATGAACTCGAGCAAAGGTGTCAGCTGCCTTGAAAGTTTCGCGCACCTGAACCTGAACCTCCAGACAAGGCTGAAAGGTTCTCTGTTTCTTCTTCGTCTTCGGATCCGTCACCTCGACCCACACACCAGCGTTTTCCTTACCGGGCTTGGCGAGGTATTTGACGCCGCGCACGCTGAAAAAGTCATCTGCCATCAGATCGATACCTGACGCAAGAAATAGAAAAAAAATGGCGAATGCGGTGTGAGTTTTCATGGTGTGTGGATAGACTTCCAATCCTCAAACAAGCTGCTGTCTGGCAGCCAACCCGACAAACTTGGATACTCCCCGGCTTGGGCGGCTGAAATCCTCTCCTTTCGATCAAGATCGACCCAGGCACCACCGGATGGGGCGAGAATCGCGCTGAAATATTTGCGAACAAATGCGTCCAGCTTGGTCGAAGCGTGGTGCCCCGTTCCTTGCAGGCTCACCCAGAGCCACGGCTTGCCTGCCGCCCGGCCCTGTTTGAAGAAAATGAGGGATGCCCCATAGCGCGACGGGTCTTCATCCCCACAGACAATCAAGCCTGGGGGTGGATTACCCCTAGCCAAAGGCTCATCCCACCATGCCGCCGAGTAGGCGCACCACGCCACCACCTGATCCGGCTTCCATTCGGCAAACCGGCTGGTGAAATGGGCGCCGCCTGAAAAACCGTAGAGCAGGATCGGTAGATCCCGCCCGAACCTGCCGCGCAGACCGTCCAACAAAAGCTGACCAGAACCCAGGGCCGGATAATAATAACCTTTACCCTGTTGCAAAAGCTCCCCGTCCGAGGCAAAAGACAGCCCCACCAGACCAAGTTGGTGTTCCATGGAAAACCCCATCCATTCGCGTTGCCGAATGAGGTTTTCGCCGCTTCCATTGTATCCCGGACAGAGCACCAGAACTGCTTGGGGCTGGGGAACGGTTTCGGCGAAAAACAATTCCGCACGCCGCAGGCCCTTGGTGGGTTTCAACGTGACTTTCTCAATCGTGTCCGCTCCAAAGGCGAATGGAGCCAAAAGCAACGACAGAAGGGAGATCCGCGACATTTTCATCTCCGTTCTTCCCTCCCAACAAAGTAGAAAGCCAAAACCAATCCCAGCAGGACATGCACACCAAGCACACTGAGGGAAAGCCCGTATCCGGCAACCGCAGTGTCCGTGGATTGCCGCACAATGTCGTAGTGGCGGGTTTCACCCAGCGTTCTCAGATAGCCGCTCCACCCCCAATAGGCAGCGATAAAGGGCCTACAAACCCAGCTCAGCCAATCGGGCAAGGCCAGCGCGGCCCCGGAGAGCGGAAGTTGAAATCCGACCAGATAAATGGCCAGTAGGGAAGCTCGTTCGGGAGACGACGATGCCGCTGAAATCGCAAGGCATATCGTGCTCATAGCCAGCGTTGTGGCGAAAAGGATCAGCACCTGGCCGACAAGATCGCCGGGAAACCCGCACACCGTCTTGACGAACCAAGCCATCCAGAAGGCTTGGAGCAAGGAGAGGAATGCAACCTGAACGAACTTCGTCCCCACATAGGCGGCGGGTGACAGCCCCGCTCGAAGTTCCTTGCCCAATACCGCCCGCTCCTTGGCGATTTCCCTTGCCCCGTTGTTTGCACCGATCAGCGTGAGCAGTATCACCTGAAACATGGCCAGCCCGGAAACCAACGATGCGGCCTGAAAGGATTCCCTCAGGTAGAGCAACTGCTCGGCCAGGGTCTTGACGATGTTCGGTTCCAAGGCCAGCGTCAGTTGCCGGACCTGCGGCAATCCTTTGAGCGCAAAGACCGCCACCAGCACAGGAAAGGTCAGGGCCAGCACGAGATGCAGCGCAATCTGGGCACGGTCACGCAGGAACAGAGTCGCCTGCCGTGAGAAGAGAACCGGCCACTGACTCCAGCCTGATGGCGGATGCGCCGTTTTCAGAGGCTGTGGTGGAATCTCACGAACCGTCTCAATGTGAGCATCCGGTGGTTCAGTTCCTCGCTCCTGATAGATCTCAAACAAATCCGCGACAGTCTCCACGCCGTGGCTACCCAGCAGTTCGGGCAGCGGGGCGAACTGCACCTGCCGCCCCTGATGCAGGAAAAGAACCGCATCGCAATAGCCAAGGTGGTAGGTAGCATGGGTGACGAGGAGGATCGTCTTGCCGTGGTCATGCGCCAGATTGCGCAACCAACTCATCATTTCCCGATCCGAATGCTCATCCAGCCCGCTCGTGACTTCATCCAGCAGCAAAAAGGCCGGATCTCCGATCAGTTCTTCAGCAAGGGCAACCCGCCGCATCTGTCCTCCCGAGAGCGTGCGATATTGTTGGCCAAGAAACGAATCGATTCGCGCAAGCTCGACGATATGCTCGCGCCAATTGCTACGGACCTCGTCCGGCACCGACTTGGGCAGTCGTAGAGACACTGCATGGTCCAGACCTTCCTTCACCGTCAGTTCCGAATGAAACGCCCCAAACTGCGGCAGGTAGCCGACCGCCAATGGGTAATCGCCTTTCAGATCGTGGATACGATGGCCAGCAAAAAGAATTCTCCCGGCAGAAGGGGATAATTGTCCCGCGAGAGCCTTGATCAACGTGCTCTTCCCGCACCCCGACGCACCGATAACCGCGATGAACTGCCCAGAAGTGGCATCGAAGGAAACCCCTTCGAGCAGAGATCGACGCTGTTTCCCGCGACCCGCGTTTACACACAGGCCGGAGACATGGATAGCGGGGTCAACATGGGGCGTTACAGTGATCAATGTGCATCCAAGCTGATTGCTGGGGGTGGGGTGTCTGACTTTGGAAAGCCGGCGGACCTGCGACGGTCCAAATCCTTCTTGGCTTCACCGTTTAGCACCATATCGATACCCTCCTGTTTGCGTGGCATGCCTTCAAATATAGCCCTTGCCCGAGTCAGAATCCTCCTAACTTGCTCATCTTGGTAGTTATCCACCAGTAGCGAAGGTAGGTTCTCCTGGGGATAGATTGCGGCTGACACAATCGGGGGTGGAATCTTCTTGTTGCCTCCAAGTGCCACAATGTTCTCAACCACATTTAAGTAATCCTTTGGACCCAGGGTTTGAGCAGCGAAAACGACCACTGCCTGAACCTGAATATTAGGAGTGGATTCAATTAACTGCGAGATCGTCGACGCGTCCAATTTTGCGATTTCATCAGTCAACTGCTGAAAACCAGTAATGCCATTCGTGAGAAATGGGTAATTCAGCGGATCTATTCGTTCCTCGGCAATGTGAGATTGGATTGTGGCTAGAACGTTCGTGATCTGTTCAGTTTGACCGTAAGTCAGAGATGTCATGATTGCGAAAGTTAGGAAGGTGCAGAGAAATGTCTTCATAGTTTTTCAAAAGTTAGTTTTTTCGATGTCTTGTGGGGCCGTCCTTGCCTATCGAACCATAGTAATCGAAGTTCTTGTTAACATCGTCGGACCCCGCACCAATTCCTCGTCCATCATAATCAAGAACGCCGAGATGCCCAGAGCTGGAAGGGCGAGGATATGCAATAACCCATCCTGGTTGAGGTTTTGGAGAATCAGTAATCGGTTCGCTCCATCCTTGAAGGGCAGTCTGATGGCCTGAGGTGTTCGGATCTGTGTCCGCAGTTCCTGCCCACTGATTAGCCAATGGCAGCTCTGGTATCTGGGGATTTGACGGGTAGTAGATCCGCGGAACAGATCCTCCGGCGGTTTCCACCATGTTTGCGACGAACTGATTACATTTATTTGAACCAGGGCCAAACGGCGGGTTATTGGCGTTTTGAGCCCATTGCGTGCTACCCAGTTCTGCGAGGGCAGTCAGTCGGATTGTGTCGTAAATCGCTTTATCCACCACACCGAACGCGTCTGGATCAAACTTTCTGGCCGGGCTGTGGTCTTCGTCGGCTTCTCGCTCAAAGAGGATTTCGGTGTGTTGATCGAACACGGCCCTGACGCGGAAAATTCCTGATACGTTTGCTGTGTGTTCATATTTTGGTCCCTTGGCGTTTGCGCCAAAACTCTGCCAGTCACCCCAGGAGCCGTCACCGTTGAGTTGCTGATATTCCCATGTCGGTTTATCGGGTGGATACTTGCAGGTGGCCGAGACCTCAGGGATGAGCTTGAGTTCGATCTTCTGATCCTTGACGACAACTAAACCTTCCAGAGGTGGGCTCGACTCGCCCTTTTTCAATACCTGGATTTTCGGAACGACCACCCGGCAGGTAATCTTATCGGTGGTGACACAGTTCTCGTCATTCTCATCCGTCCGCTCCGATGTAAACTTAACAGGATTCACTTTGCCCCAAGACTGCTTCTGGTCGTTTTCTCTGTATGCGATTTGGTGCGGACCGTTTCCATTGCCGCTCCCCGGATCACCATTCTCAAACGTCCAACTCAAGCTGGTCAGAGTCTTCGTAGGATCTGCCGAAAAGGAAACGGAATCTTCGCGTTTCACATAAACAAATCGCATTGTTTTCCCACCCTCAACATGGCTGTAAATCGGATGCTGAGAATCCGTGCTCAACTGAAGACTGCCTGCTCCAGACTGAGCGAACGATTCACTTAGGGGGAGTAGAAGTGTGAGGACAACAATCGACCGGAAAAGAGATTTCATACGGATGATTTACTCGTAATGATCTTCGTTACCCGGATCGGGGCTGTCGCAACCTTGAGTGAGAGCTTTCTTGAGTCCGCACACAGATCCTGAACTCTGCGCGAACGATGGTAGCGCTGAGCAAAGCACCAAGGCAATAATTGCGATGATTCTGATGATGGATTTCATGTTAGTGGCTTTCGGTTTGTTTAAATGTATGGTCGATTCTCAGAGGGATGCTTGTTCGATGATTTCCTTCGACAGACGCTCTATCGCCTGATTGGCGATCTGACTGGCGGGGTAGTGCTGCTGGGCGATGGCAAACCAGGACAGGCTGTAACCAAAATCCTGGCGGGCTTCGGCTTCGGTCGCCTTGTTGATAGCGGCGACAAACTCGGCTCCACGGCCCGCGAGTTCCCCGCGCAGGGCATTGAGTTTCAGATCGCTCGGCAGGTCCTTCACAGCTAGTTCCACGGTTTCCCACGCTCCGAAGACATCCCCATTGGCCCGCATCAGGTTGGCTTTTTCGATGGCGGTCTCGGCCAGTTTGACCTTCTCCAGTGCGGCCCTGAGTTGTTCCTGCCGTTCAGTGTCGTCTTTCATGGCGGGAGCAAACAGGACCTGCTTTTCGTAAATACCGCGATAATTGTCCTCGGCCACCATCCGGTCGAATTCGACGAGGGATTGGGTCTGGGTATCCTGCGAGTTGAAGAAGGTCAGCGCCTTGTCCTGCAGATCGGGATTGGCAGGCCATGCCTCGGCTGCGGCCTGAAATTCCTCCATCGCAGTCTTGAGGTCATTCTGCTGAGCAGCCATGCGGGCCTTGCCCAGTCGAAGCTGGCTCTCGAGCTTGACCGCATTGACGATGGCAAGCGGTTTCGTGGTGTCGAAATCAGGTGCTACCTGCTTCATCTCCGCAAGCAGGGATTCGAGGGCGGCGAAGTCCCGAGCTTCGATCATATTTTGCATCCGGGCCAAGCGTCGCGTGAACGCCTCGACTTCCTTCTTGCGTTCGCGGGGAAGGCCGAGAACCGAGGGCTGAAACTCGCCAAGCATGAACGCCTCCTGCACCCGGTCGGTAGCAGCCGCGATTTCGCGTTCGTCAATTCGGTGATTGAAGACGTCGATGGTTCCGTCCACCTCGCGGGCGATCTCCAGCGCGGCATTGACCTGCTGTGCCATCGAGACTGGATACTCTCCCTGATCAAAGATCTTGCGCCAGAAATCCGCCGCGATCAGCACATGACGATGTCTGCCGGTCTGAAAAAGGGTGGTGATGTAGTCGGCAAAATCGCTCTTTGCCTGCTCGAAGAGCTTTTCTGCCTTCAGCTCGTTCATCTTGATTTTCGCCTTGGCTTCCAAGGACCGCAAGTAGGTTTCGGTAAGCTCCAGTTTTCCCATGACCGAGTCCACACTGGGAGCCTGCGCATTCATATCTCCGGCTCCCTGGATGTTGGTCTGCTGTCCGCTGCCGCCCGTCTGGCCCGCGCTTTGGCGGCGATTGATATTCTCCTGCCTGCGCTGCATCTCCATTTCCTTCTTGCGCACGGAATCCGACATCATGTCCGCATTCCGGTTGGCGGTTTCCACCTCCCGCTTCAACTGCTGATTGGATTTGTCGAGGCGATAGGTAGTCTTGTCCGCGTTCCAGATCGACTCAATCCGGTTGGCCAACTCCCAGCTCACCCCGGCGTCGACGGTCTGGTATTCAGCCAACTCGTAAAGCTGCCGCCAGGCATCAATGGTTTTATATGCCCGAAGCAGCCCGAGCACGCGATCCATTTCCGCTTTGTATGCGGCAAGTTCTGCCTGCGAAACTTCGGGCATCCCGAGGAATTTCTCGAAGCGCGCCCGCATAGCAGGGTCCTCAATCCGGGTGACGCCAAGCGCATCCTGGGCGATGGCCCTCGATTTCGCTCTGCCGTGCAAATCCATCGCCTCCTTGGCGGCGGTCCCGTCTCCGGCCTTACGGTTGAACAAATAATCCAGCGTGGTCCCCGCCGTGTTCGCCGGGGCTTCACCATTGGCGGCTGCCGCAGCTGGAACAGGGGATGCCGCCGGGGTGCCGGTTGGCTCTGCTGCCGCATCCTGCGCCAACAAATGAGCCAATCCCGTGCACGAAATCATACCAACAACGATCGTCTGCCGCAGAAACCCCGCCAGTCTCCAGCCTATAGCCTCCAGCCTAATTCTTCCGTATCGAGTTCGCATAAATGAGCCCTCCTTCTTTGACTTCAATCTCGGCCAGATAACTCTGGCCCTTTGTGAAATAGATTTCCCGTGCAACAGCCGCAGGAATCAAAACGGCCAACCGACGGGAATCATCAGCAGTCGAGAACAACATCAACCGCCCTGCTTCTTCCTTCCATGCAAGATCGGCCTCGACCCGCAGTTCCGCCTTGAACTTCGATCCAGCCAAAGCACGGGGAGAATCCAGATATTTAGTTACGGGAAATACTTGAAGTGTCCGGTAGGGATCGTTGAGGGTTTGGGAGACGACCACGCCACCGATCACCCCCACTGCCAAAAGCAGCAATCCCAAGCCACACCACAGAACAATTTTGCGGGTAGTGGTGCGCTTCGGCTCCACAGCCGCCTCCGCGTGCTCGAAGGGGGAGACGATGCTGCCCTTCATCGGTATCTCCTGTTGATTTTTGCTGACCATAGGACTAGATTAGATTACTCACCGAGGGTCAATAATTGACAGTAGCAGTTTGTAGTTATCGTCTGCAATTGGGCGTGGCGGGTGCTTCTTTTGTCCCGACACGCGATTAATGGAGTTGATCACCACTCCCTGCAAGCTAAGAGGGATTGGATGCTGACCGCTGATCAGTGACTCCAGCAAAGACAACCCTCTTTCTTGGTCAATTCGCATCGCAGCTTTACATAACTCAATTCGCTGGATTGGATTCATATCTGCGTCAGTCGCAGCTTCCTGCGCCAAGCGAACGACCTCTTGAGAGTCCTTACGCTGAGCCGAGGCGATCAAGAAAAATCCAGCCGAATAAGGACCGAGATTCGGTTCGTTCTGCTTTACCGCCTGCGCTATTTCAGGCTTCGAGTCTTGCAGATTTCCAATTATCCACCAAGCAATGGCTCTTGCGACATCATTGTTGGAGGTCAAAGCATCTCGCAGATTCGAATCAAAGTCGCTTAGGTTCGAGTCTTCCCCAGCATGGATGGAAGCCACAATGGGCCGTAGATTATTGATAATGCGCATGCTTTCCACATCTGGAGGCATGGCGTGTATGGTCGCCACGGTGATCGTAAACGCTGTCAATACGAAAATGCGCGAAGCTCGATAGTTAAAAAGCCGAATAAAACGCTGTTGAAGTCTAGTCATCATACTTGCCGTTGGTTTTGTGTTGCATTCCGGGATCGGCCCAATCTTTGGAGTGGTCTCCTTTTACGCTTTTGTGCAATTGGCAGTTTCTATCCTCATTATCCGCCAGGCCGGTCGCATTGGTTGAAGTGGTTACCGCATCGAGATCGTATGGGTCGCCTGCGTCGAAGACACCGTTTCCATTAACGTCTTCAAAGGAGTTCGGGAAATCGTCTCCGTCCTTATTCCCATTAGGCCCAATCTGTCCGTGCGCATTTTGCCATTTTGTAATACCTTGATTATCCACGTCCCAGAAGTCATGCCAGTCCTTGTAATGTTGCATTTCATGCGTATAGGCCCAGTAAAAAGTGTCGATCCCTTTCAGTTCTCCATTGGTGCCGAAATGTGGGTTGTAAGGCTGGATAGCACCATTATCTAGTGCAATCGTATTTGTGTTTGGGTCGTATTGACTTTGAGATCCATGAACTGGGTCAGGCGAGGATGCAAGCAACTTCGGGACCAACTTGGTGTAGTAGAACAGCCAATTCGGGGAGCCAGTTTGGCTGCCCGGATGGTTTGTAGCGTCCCGAGGAAAGAACACTTCGTAGTCAGCTTCTGCCACAAGTCTGCCTTTAAATTTAAGCCGGGCCTTCTTTTTCCCGAACGCGGAATTGCTATCGGGAAGGTTCTTGAATTTCACTACGGCAGTGATTGTATTTCCGCTTGCTGTGGGCTTGCCATCGGGATTGGCCGTGTCCCATTCCAAAGTAGATGTTCCGACAGCATCAACCTCGAATTTCAGATCATTAACGATGTTTGTCGCGATGCCTCCGGCGATGGTCGCCTTGAGGTTGATAGTCAATTCTCCAGGCGACGCAGTATTGAACGTGAATTCATTCTGGCCGTCACCGGAATTTTTCGGAGAGGCGACCGGGTCTCCAGCCGGAGTTACGAATTTCGGAATTACCACCGCAGCTACTCGCTTGAACGGGGTGTTGCAGTTCTGGTCGCCCACCTTGCGCTTCACCTCGATCTGGACCGAATTCTCGTTTCCCCATCCGGCTTCCATGTCGTACGTCATCTGGTGCGGCCCCTCGCCCGATTTTTGCCCACTTGGGCTGGCATTGGTGAAGCTCCACTTGAGGCTGATCAACCCTTCCGGCTTGGCGACCTTGAACGAAACCTGTTCATCCTTTTTGATAATCACATAACGCTTATCATTGATCACCACCGGAGCCGGATTCGTGTTGGAAATAAGCTGGAATGTCCCGGCCAGCGCAGCGGGCATTGCCGAAAGGGCAAGGACCGCGATGAGGAAAATCGGCATGACGGGCCGGATTGGTCCAAAGCGAATCTTAATCTTGCGGGCAGTGCCAAGCTTCGGCTCCACAGCCGCCTCCGCGTGGGCGAATGGGGAGACAAGGTTGGTGCTTTCTTGTGTATCGTGTTGAGGCTTTTGCAACATGCGCTTTCTTCGTTCGATTGTCATCGCTGATCAATAATTGTGATCGACTTCCGAATCGCTTCCATGAATGTTTTATCCTTTTGATCTGCCGATACCTCGGAGAACTTGCTCAAAAGCCACTTGTTGGGATACTCTTCAAGGAGTGAGCGTTGCGAATCCTGAATTAAGCTTGGCTTTTCAAGTGTCAGCAAAATTCGATCTGCGACTTTTCTAAGAAACTCCTTGTCCGAAAGCACATTTCGGCCCCTTTCACTGACGTCATCGAGACCTTGAGCGGATGCATAAACAAAAACCGAGGTTAGAAATGGTAAGTCGTTAATGTCGTAAGTTTTAGTGTTCAAGATAGCTTTATAAACATTTGTTCGCCTAGGTTGTTCACTTCCTTCAAGAATCAGCAAAACTCTATCGTATTCGCCCTGCGTAATCATGCTGCCAATATCTTTCACGTTAGAATCATTCGCAAAAGCAGAAAACTTCGTTAACAGCGCACATAGTATAAGTAAAAGAAGATATTTAACGTTCATAACTGGTTTCTATAATCCAAACTACCATCCATTGTTTGTAGAGTCAGACGCCGATCCATTATCTATCCAGAGTACATCCAACTTGTCGCCGTCTCCGTTGTAATCCTGATCGTCGACTGCTTCGTCAGCCTTTTTTAACTTTCCATGCAGTCTCCACGGTGAATAATCGCTAATCGGATACCACTTTTTGTTAATTTCAGCCCTTACGAACACGCGAAACTGAATTCTAGACTCAACAGTGTCACCAACCGTTCCTGCAGCGTTAGCCGGGGATAGAGTTGGTGAATCGGACTCAGTAAGCTTCCCGGTTGTGACATAAGGATTATCATCGTTTCCGCCGTCATCGTTGCCTTCCAATTCGTCAGCAGGGTAACCGTTAGCCGCCGTGTTGGGGGATGTCTGTTGAATCAGGTTCGAATGCGGGAGAGTTCCTGACATCGAGCCTCCCGGAGGCCAATTAAGGTCGCCAGTGCTAAGGGTGGGGATCAGGCTTCTCTCCCTCCATTGCCGCGTCAGATCCCATTTGTATGTCGCGTCACCAAGTGGATTGCCGTCAAATGCGTGTGGCTTATCCCAATTTGGGACACGCGTTTCATTGCCACCGGTCATGTCTGGTATGTCGTCGGCGGTTGTGAATATCGATACAGGCTGCACAGTTGCCTCAAAATCCCATACTGCGGTTACTCTTGAACGGGTGTTGTTTTGTATGTAAAGGATTGACGGTCCAGAAACTTTGGAAGCCTGCACGTCTGCCCACACAATCCACACGTTCAGCCTGGCAACCTCGACTCCATCGTTCTTTCTTTTTATATTGAGCACGGTTTTGCCTGTCGCTGCCCGCGACACTTTGCGCTTTTCCGGGCTACCCGCAACTTCCTCACCACCTTCCCATTCCAGAGCGTCTCCGAAGGCAAACTCGCTTCCGAACTTGGCTTTGAACGTGACAAACTCTGCATCCTTCTTCGGGGAGACGTAGTGCTTTTCGCCAGTGGCACCCTTGTTGCTCGGAACCATGTCGCCGTTGGTCCCGGCCTGGCCTGTGTCGGGCTCGATCATGGGCACGACCACGGCGGCGACGCGCTTGAAGGGGGTATTGCAGTTCTGGTCGCCGACCTTTCGCTTCACCTCGATCTGGACCGGATTGACAGCTCCCCATCCGGCTTCCTTGTCGTATTTTATGTCATGTGGGCCGGCCCCGTTTCCGTCAACGGGGTTGCCATTGCTGAACTTCCATTTGATGCTTTGGAGACCTTCAGGTTGAGCGACCTTGAACAGGACATTACCGTCTATCTTGATAATGACATAGCGCTTGCCGCTGATCTCGACGGGCGTCGGCGTTGTGTTCGGAACCAGTTGAAATGTCCCGGCCAGCGCAGCGGGCATTGCCGAAAGGGCAAGAACCGCACTGAGAATAACCGGCATCATGAACCGGACTGGTGCGAAGTGGTTGCTTATCATAATGCTATGGTCCGACTCCGGCGGCAATCATTTCTTCCGAGGCGGTGATGAGCCATTCCAGTTGTTCTTTTCGGTCGGGAAACTCCTGCACGAGCTTCTTATAACCCTCAATCTTCTGCGCGTAGGTCAGGCGGTCGTCATGGTTGACGGCCATGAGCTTGATAGTGCCAAGAATGTTTTGGTCGCTTACCTGATCCACTAGAGCGAGCGCTCTGTCCGGCTCCCGCATCTCGCCGATGTAGAAGAGTGCCAGTTGCTGGGTCCGGTAATCCTTGTCGCCGCTGATTTGCGCCTCTGCGATGGCCTTCAAAAAATGTGCCTCTTTCTCGGCAAAGGCTTTCTGCACGGACTCATCCCGGGTGGGAAGCACCTTTTTGCCGCTGAGGTTGCCTGTGTCGTCGAAGGTGTAGGCGGTGGTGATCCCGTTGGCGTTGGTTTCGCGGATGAGCCGTCCCTTGTCGTCGTAGCTGGCCGCATACTGGAGGATGCGGTTGCCCTTATCGCCGAGCGTTTCCACTTTGCGCACTTTCCCGTAGAGCGGGCCGGTGCTCTTGAAGATTTCCGTGATGCGGTGGCCTCCCTCCAGGGTCTTCTCCTCTGTAATGCCCCGGGCATTGTCCACAGAGATGAATTCCTCCTGACCCGCCGCGTTCTTGCGGGTGATGCGGGGCAGGCCGAATTCCTGTGTGATCTTCCCGATCTCGTAGGTCCAATCGCCATCGGAAATCACCGCGTTGGTCTGTGGATTCCATACGTATCGCTCAGTCGCGCCTTCGCGGTTAGTGAGGGTTAATACGGGCATGATCTCCGGCTGTTGATCGACTTCAAACTTGTAAAGCTCTTTCGAGCCGTCCGGCCAAGTCCAAGCCGAAAGGCTGGGCTCAAGCCCGCCGATAAGATTCTGGCCGTTGACATGTTGAACGCGCGGACGTTTATCCAAATCGAAGTTGTGTCTCTTGCCGTTGATCTCGAAACCCGAGGGAACACCGCCAGGGGTGGTCAGCAGGCGGAACGGGGCGCTACCAGAGCCGGTCTCCCGGATTTCAGTAACCAGATTACCGCTTCTTGACCAAACCAGCACCCGACCAGTGTCGGTCCGCAACTGGCGGATGAGCCCCTGCTTGTAACGCAATTCCCAGCCGTCCTCACGGGCAATGATGATCTCATCCCCATTGATCACCCCGGTCCATTCCTGATCGAGGGTTCGAAACTTGCTCGGGTCGCGCCGGTCCCGGCGCAACCACATGGATTTGCCGCAGAGCAGTCTTGCCTGCATCATCGTCTCGCGTTTGAGAAAGGCATTTGCCTCCAACAAAGGCACCCACCAACCACGACCGCAGTAAGGTGAATCTCCGTTATTCGCTGCGGAGAACTCAACCCGTAGTGGAATGGACACATCCTTCCCAAAGTCCACCTCGTCAATTTCCCTCCAAATCCGCAGATTGCCGTAAAGGTCTGCCGGGCCAAGAGAGTTGGACGGAGCCTCAAGGTTTACGGGGTTGGCATGAGCGGACTGAAGTTGAAGTATGACAAGGCAGGTCAGAGCTACAATCGGCGTTTTCATGGCTTGTGATTCTTTCCAATTCGGGACTTTGATCAAGGGGCGATTCCGATACGTTTTGCGTAATCGAGCGAGCTGATACGCAAGGAGACATCCCCCGGTTTCCCTCCCGCAGGGACAATGGCCTGAATAATTCTGTCTTGCTTGCTCCACGTATAGATGTCGAAGCCGGGCATTGATGGAGCCTTGGATGTTGTTTCACCACCACAGAATGATCTCTTTGCTGCATCAACGAACTGCCGGGAATAGCCTTCATCGGCTTTCCGACTC
This sequence comes from Terrimicrobiaceae bacterium, assembly GCA_041744075.1. Lineage (GTDB taxonomy): Bacteria > Verrucomicrobiota > Verrucomicrobiia > Chthoniobacterales > Terrimicrobiaceae > JAJTZA01. The sequence goes on along the minus strand of JBGTLQ010000146.1, from coordinate 16,737 downwards.
AAAACCACGGCCTCCAATTTGGCATCCACGAAGTTGAACAAGGCCAAGCCATCAGGATTCGACAGTTTAATCACAAGCCCCTCACCTGGCTTCTTGGGGTCAGGCTTCGTTTCAGCGTTCGTATCCGGCCCGAAATCGAGGATTACCGCGGCTGGATTTGCTGCAATAAAATCGGCCCACACCATTCCAATAGGGGCCTTTTCTAGGATCGCAGGAACGATCTCCTGCTGCTGGGCACTCGCAGTGATTATGAAGGAATGAACGGCCAGCGACGTGAGGGCGACCTGTGCCGATAAAGCTGACATTCTTCTCTGAAAGCCGTCTCTCATCTAATTTTCGAGCTTTTTGATTGCTTGTTCAAGCAGCGTTTTCGTCTCTCCAGCCGGGAGCGTCGCGGCAGTCGATTCCAGCAAGGCGACCTGAGCCTTTGCAGAATTCCCCATTTTTTCTATAAGCCGAATGGATCGACTTTGAATCAGCGGGTTGGAGGACTGAAGGAGCGGAACAACTTCCGACAGAATGCTCTCTCCTTGCGGCAACCTTCCTTGCTCGCTCAGAAAAATGAGTGCTTCAAGTGCGTTTGTTGTTAAGGGCTCGCTATCAGCAGCAATTGCTGATGTCAGGATCTTTTTGCTTTCCGGCAAGCTTACTCCAGTATTGCCGAGTGCTTTAACGATAGCAGCTTTTCCTACTTCTGATTCCTGTTCCCATCTGGCTGCGATATACGTCTCTGCCTTCTCGTCGCCAGGATTGAAGGCACTCAGCGCAAAATATGCACGCTCTTTAATTCTCGGTTCAGGATCTTCGGTGAGGCTGCTCATCACCAAGAAAACACGAGATTTTAGAAGAGGAGGGACGCCAGCTAGTGCGAGTGTTAAATCCTGGCTTTTAACCTTCATCATTAAGTAGAGAGGGATGTCAGCCACTATATCGACAAGAGTTTTGCGTAATTCTACATCCGAGGGCTCCGATTTCTCAAGCGGGTTGAGCAAAAGCGGCCAATCTTCAGGATTCATTCCATCCGTTGTAATTTGTGTGAGAGCACCCGCACGGACATCTGAATCTTTCGATGCCAGTGCTTCAAGAACGCGCTCAGACTGGGGCCAACCCGCTTGAATGCCAAGCATGGTAACGATTACTGTCAAAAAAATGTTCTTCATGGCAAATCTCCCGTTTCGTTGACCGATTGAGAAGGTCTCCACGGGAAAAGGTCAATGGGGCTATGGCCAGATTCGTCATGCTCATAGACCCTTTTCCCGTTAATATACACTTCGTAGGAAGGGAACTTATCATGTGTTCCAGTCAGCTTGTATGTCGTTTTCTCGGGATCGGTTGTATCCAGTTCAATCTCAAGATTGTAATCAATTGCAGGCCCCGTAACCAGTGGGTTGCCAGCAGAGCCATCAAATTTAAGTTTCACTTTTCTGGTGGCAGGCTTCGAGGGAGTCGCAATGGAGATTCCGGATGTTGAAGCCGTATCCCAATCGATCTTGAGTGGCTTTCCCTTTACTGTGTCCGCTTTGGCCGTCGCAGTCAGATTCCCTGCGGTGTCGAGCGACGTTGGTTTATCGTATGAGCGAGTTTCCCCGCACGATTTGTGCTCGGAGCCTTCGAGAAACCCGTCGGAATCAACTGACGCCACGGAAATTAAAGTGAATTTTTGCTTGATCCTCGCCTCGCCATCTTTGTCCCACGAACGCTTATCACCTTCGAACACAATTGAAGAATCCAAGGGGTGATCGATGTTGTCCTGCGCAATGAATGCATTGATGACCAGTTCGAATTGCGGGACGACAACCCGGCAAGTCGTTTTACTGCTCGTCACGCAATTGTTTCCATCTTCATCTGTGCGTGAAGAGCTGAACTTCACTTGCGAGGATTTCCCCAGTGCTGGACTGCGATAGAAAATCGTATGGGGACCATTGCCTGTTTTGCTTCCAGGATCGCCGTTTACAAATGTCCACGAGAGGCTTACTGGACTTTTAGACGGGCTCACGGAGAAAGAGACAGAGTCGTCTTTCTTTACAAAGACGTAGCGCTTGCTGTTGATTGTCTCGAAGGCTGGATTCGTAGAGAGATTGAGTCCTGCAGCATTGGCTGCAGAAGCCGCCACTGCCCAGAACCCAACAGCACACAAGTATTTCAGTTTCATACCAGTAACTGGCGACGGTTCTTACTCGTAGTGATCCTCATTCCCGGGGTCAGGGCTGTCACAGCCTTGGATCACGAGATTTTCGTGTGGGCGCAGGACGTTTTGGGTGGCGTGGGCGGAACTGAACGCCCCCAGAAGTATCTGGCTGCAAATGGCAAGCAACAAGGCGGTGGTTTTCATGGTTTATTTTTGGTTACAGGTTTGGATGTTCAGGGAGTCTGGAAAACAAAAATGCCCCGCTTGGAATACGGGGCTGCGAGGCGGCGCGAGAATCTTCGCTCGCCGCGAGAAAAGGCTTGAAAATTCGAAGCCTATTACATGGAGGGTTTTGTCCATATTCGGAGACCGGAGACCGGAGACCGGAGACCGGAGACCGGAGACCGGAGACCGGAGACCGGAGACCGGAGACCGGAGACCGGAGATGGCGAGGCGATTAACATAATTGACGCATGTGCTACCGCGCATGGTCGCAAATGTAAAGGCCTTTATTGCCTGTGGCGAAAATGTCACCTCAATGAGATTGGATGTTCCTGAATTCTGACTCAATGGCAAAATGTTCTGGCAGTCCCCGAGAACACAATCATAAAGGCAAGTCTGAATTAATTTGTTCATCTGCAACATGGCGTGAGATATGAGGACTGGTAGCGGCCTGTCGCAATCACCGCTGCTTTGGAGGGTCTGCGAGGATTCTTTTGTTGGCGATTCCGAGTTGCACTCGAATCAACTTGTCGAGAAGTTCTGAGTTGATTTCGGTGCCGATTGTTTTGTGACCAAAAGTGAAGTCCGTGTGTTTGGTGATTTTGTATGAACTTCCATCGGCTGAGATTCGTGTTTCCTCCGGGATGTCGGCTTGGCTGGCCGTAATCAAATCGCCCAGAGGCTCGTTCCTACGGGCACTCACCCAATTCCAAGCCTCGTCACTTTTCAACCATGGGTCTCTCATATAGACTTCCCCGGTGGGGGAAACTAAACCCTTGTTCCCAATGAGTGTGGTTCTTTCAAACGAAGGAACGGTTGCAAGGGGTGGCAGGAAGGTTTCGGTCGGGGAAATCAAAAGAAAGCTCAATGACTGATTCTCGACCAGTTGCGAGTAGTCCCACAGGACCACGCCTGCGCCAAGTGAGTTGCCGATGATAAGGTATTGATTCAAGCCAGATTCTTTTTCAATTTGTGACACAACATCCGTCGCAATGCCCGGAAACGCCAACCTCACAGTGTGATCTCCAGCGCGATAGGCTGCCAAGGTGGTTTTGATTTCGTCGAACGGTGCAGACTCTGGGTATTCCCACAAGAAAAAGGTGCACTTCTCATTTGCCAGATTTTCAAGCCACTCGAAGTTGTCCAGGAGGTATTGGTTCATTTGTGATACTCCGGTATGTCCAAAAAATATAACGCCAATTGGACCGGCTCCGATGCGGGTGACGGTTACGGATTTGCCTGCCACGTTGATTTCGAATTTGGTAGCTTTAGGTCTTCCGGCGAGCTGCCGATAACGTTGAAGGGCGGTCGCCGCATCCTTACCGATTCCCGAAACTTTGGCGGTTTCGGCCCATTTGGCTGCTTCTGCATAATCCTGATCTGTCCCTATTCCTTCGGCATACATTTCTGCAAGGCGTAGCTGTGCCCAACCGTATCCGGTGCTGGCGGTTTTATTCATCCATTCAAACGCAAGCGAAGGATTCGGCGGAACGAGTTTTCCGTCTCGATAGAGTTTCGCGAGGACGAACATGGGCTTGTGGTTGGTTGGGTCGGTTTCAACCGCCATGGTGCACCAGTGGATACTCTTTTCCCCGTCTGCCTCGACGCCAATGCCTTCGGCATAACAAAAGCCAAGATTGGATTGGGCTTCGTGTGCACCGGCATTGCCCTCCTTGGTCCAGTGAGCGATTACTTTCTGCCAATCGACAGGCTCGGCTTTGGTGTAACGTGAAAGGCGAATGCCTGCCAGTTCCAGATCCGCTTCGAACAAGCCCTGCTCTGCCGCTTTGCGTAGCCAGACCGTGGCTTCGTTTCGGTTCGTGCGGAAGTTGCGTTTTTCGCTTCCGTACCGATAAAGCATCCCCAGCTGGTACTGGGCTTGCGCTGATCCAACCTCGGCGGCTGTGCGGACTTGGTCCGGATCAATGGAATCCGAATCGAGTGTTTCGGTTGGGCTGGTGGATTCTGATGAAGGGACCGGTGAATTGACTTGAGCGGCACTGTCTTGCATTCCAGCGAGGAATACGCCGAACATACAGATTGCTGTCAGCATCGGCTGGGTGAACTCTGGGAGTTGGTTTTGGCTAAAAGGCATGGTAATCGCTGGTGAGTCCAAGACCTCTATTCTCAGGGTTTACCGGCAACTCGGATTCCCGCCATGCCTGTATTGGTTGGATCGCTGCCGACGCCGATTTCGTCTTTTTTTACCACGCTACGGACGCCGCCACCTCGGATTCCCCGATGTTTGTTGACGATCACCGTATCAGTCCACTCCTGCACGTTGCCCATCATGTCATAAACTCCATAAGCACTTTTGCTTTCGCAGGCACCGACTTCAACAGGATGGCGAAGGGAGCCTTTTGCTATTGTGTTTGGCCCCGGATTCGTTACCAGAAGCCCATTCACTTTTGCATCCTGAGTTTCCTCATTCGAGCCAGTTGCAAATTGATTATACGCCTCTTTTTTGGGAAGCGCCGGGTTGTGGTAAGCTGCCTTGTGCCACTCGTCCGCGCTTGGCAGCCAGAACTTTGCCTGTGGACGGCGAGGAATATCTACACCGGCATTGCGGCCACGAATTGGGTAGGCGCCATCTTCTGTAGTGGTGTTAGACTGATCCCCACGGGGATTGCCGTTATGAAGCCAATTTACGAACCTTGCGGCGTCGAACCATGAGATGCCCCAAACCGGAAGCTCCTCATACCCCGGCTTGACTTCGTATACGTAAGCTCCTGGTTCTCCAGCACGGATAATGAACGGCTCGACATTCGGCGTGCCGTTGTAATTCCAGCGATATGCGCTGGTCAAACCTTCTCTGAATACTGAGTGGGTGTCGTCCTTGGCAATCGCGTTTAGAAATGCAACATATTGCGCATTAGTGACCTCGTATTTTGCAATCGCAAACGCGTAGTCCACCTGGCCGGTCTTGAGACCTTTGCGGATCGGGTCAGGAGGGTTTCTGGGATTGTCTACCAAGACCATCTCGATTTCGAAATCAGCATCAGGTTGGGCTGCTTGGGCCACTGCCGATGAAGCAGCCTCTGGAGGAGTGCCTTGGGGTTGCTCTTCCGCGTTGGCTATGTGCAGCGAACATGCTGCGATCAGGACCGTTAGTAAGTGGGCTTTTTGTCTCATTGGGCTTTGTGTTTTCGTGGTGATGTTTTGGTTGCTGCGGGCGAAAGTTATGAAGGTTTCCGGCGGGTGCGGTGGATGGTGTGCGGTTCTGTTGGCCAGCGGCTGAGATCAGCTGAACCGTTGTGGCAGCCGAAAGAGGAGGGAAAGTGACGAGCATCGTTTGTGTTGGTTTTGGGTCGCGGGCAACAATGCGCGAGAGAATATCGGATTCCGAATACTTAAAGCCAGCTTTAACTTTAGTTGCTCGCTTTGAGGTAGGCATTCCGTATGGCACGTCGAAACTCCCCCTCTCCCTCGAAAGGGTTGAATTTCGCCGGAGACCGTTTACGTCGCCTGAGAAAACAATCAGGCCTCAAGCAATCGGAATTGGTTGCTCGGCTCCAGCTTAAGGGATGGTCCGATCTGAACGAGCCGATCGTCTCGATGATTGAGCGTGGTCGGCGAGGGCTGTCCGATTGGGAATTGAAATTACTTCTGGATGCCATCGGTGCACGGTGGCGGGATTTGGAGTAGTGGGTGCGTTTCAGCCGAGGCGTAGAAAAGTTAAGACGCGCCCGATGGTTTCGAGGGTTATTGCTACGGCGTAGAGGATTGCGGATACGATGCCGCAGATGATCCCCAAACAGATTTGAGCTACTCCCCAGATGACATTCAAGGCTCCCCACGCGAGCCAGGTTGCGACGATTGCGGTTAAAATTGCTTGAATCATGCAAGACCGCTTTTTTGATTTTCTGGAGAGGAGCAAACGCGACGATCAAGAATCTTCCCCTTCGGATTGAAACGAAGAAACGGGCGGTTGCCCGCCCGTTTTTCTGATCGCTTACCCTTCGGTTGATTTGCGCTTTTTGGGTTTGGTTGCCGGGATTGGTGCTGGTTCCAAGGGAAGCTGCTCCGGTTGGAGCGTCCTCGATCTGGAATTCAATAACTCCAAGTCGTTGATATGAACGACGAGTTCGCTTGAAATGGTTCCATCTCCTTTCTGGTACGCCTTCGATTCGGGGCGACCTCGCACCAAAATTTTCATGCCGACTTCGATGTGCTCGCGCAGTTTTTCTCCTCGCGAGCCCCAAAGTTTTGCCGCGATCCAGTCTGTATATTCCCGATCATTGACCTTGCGGGAGCTGGCTACCGACAAATTTAGAACGCTGGTTTCCCCAACACGAATGAATCGCATTGAGCCGACATTGCCTACGACGAGTGTTTCTATCACGGAAAGCCCGGTGTTTTTGGTGATGGCGGAGCGGCGAAAGCCGACTCCGAGAGCTATTGCCGTGTCGCTTTCGCGATGAAACGCGGAAGGTTTTCGACGAACTTTTTGAGTGTCGGGCAGTCCAAATTGCGTGCCGGACGACTCCAGTTTGGCAGGACATGGCTTCCAACAGCGTGGGGATTCGCCCCCGAATTGATGGAAGGCCAGCGTGAATCCCCGTAGTTTTTGTAGGAAGTTCCGTCTGGAACGAAGCAATACAACGGACGAAGTTGCAAAAAATCAGGGTGAGCTTCACCAAAAAAAATCTCTCCGGGCGTGTCTTCTACTACCAATCGCACAGATCGGGCTCCTCAGATTGTGGTTCCGGGGCTGGTGCTTTGGTGCATTTTAAGGCATCAGCGAGGGCTTCTTCGATATAACGGCAGCCCGATTGTGCGGCGATTGCGCGCTCAATTCGGTTGGCCGCGGCGGATTTGAATGCTGATTGAAGCCACGCGGGAAGGGATTTTTCGGCCTGATCTGCGATGAGTTTGTAGTGTGAAGGCTCAAGTCCAGGTAGAAAAAGCAGAGCAGAGTTGAATCGATTCAGAAGCTCTCTCGGTAATTTTTTTACAAGAATCTCGGTGCTTGGGTTGCTCTTTTGTTGAGAATTCAACTCGTGATGGAACCCAATCTGCGTGGGATTTGACTGCATTTCATAAAAATCTTGAAACGTGCCGGCCCCGATTATGAACGTAGAGGAGCAGAATTTTTCCGTGAGTCTGACCAATTGCGAGCCCGTCAGGGTGCCATCCTCATCTTCATCACCGACCAATTTTGCACCGCTTGGCATACGCCCGTCCAAAATTTCGAACAGCTCCGCCTTGATGTAGGAGTTCCAGGAGGAGTCACTCCAATTGAGTTTATCAAGCTCATCGAGGAAGATTACTGATCTTGAATGGGTGTTGATGTGCTCAATGATGGTGGAGATTGTCTCGGCGACCGCCCGATTATGGGCACCGCTTGGCATCCATCCGGGGACACTGACCCTCAATAGTGCGGCCCCGGTTTCTTGTGCGAGGAGCCCCGCGAGCATGCTTTTTCCTGTACCCGTTGGTCCCAGAACGAGGGAATGCCATCGTGTTTTGATCTGTAGACCTCGCCAATTTCCGGCGAAAAAGGTGCGAGCGCGGAGCAGTAATTCGGAAAAAACTTCGGATTGATGGCTGAATATTTTCATGTTGATGCTGCATTTTCGCTTGGGATGGGCGGGCGAAAGGCCGCACGTTGGATGGAAAATGGGAGCGTTTACGGTCATGTCGGCGGAACTTTTTGTCCGACGGGAAGCCTCGTTGCTCATTTAGCGAGACGAATTAACGCGGTGTCTGCGTGAGATTTTTGCCCTTGCGTGGCGAAAATGGATTCGCCATCTCAGTGGCGGGAGTGTGAGTCATCGAGTTTTCGATGGCTGGCTCCGGGGGGTTCAAAGGGGGATGCTCTGCTCCCCTTTTGCAAGTGGGGATATGTAGCTGAATTGTAGCGTAGCGGAAATGTAGCGATTATCCCCGTCTTGCAATTCTGTGAATTTTTGAGGCTTTGGCCTCAATAAATTCTGGACGCAATCCGAATAGGCGTTAAGCCTATTCGGGCGCGTTCTGGACTGAAAACGATTATGTTTTCAGCCAAATCCGGCCATTTCTTGGCCGAATTCGAGGAGGTGTGAGTCGCCAATTATGGCGCGATCACGGCTTTTGGCGCAAAACGAATAAGTTTTTGCGGCAAACCGGGCATTTCTGGCCCGGAAACGATTAGGCGAATCTCTATGGATTGTCGCCGAGATTGTCGGCTTTGTCCGCACTCTCCGGTGTCTCCGGTGTCTCCGGTGTCTCCGGTGTCTCCGGGGCATCCGGGGCATCCGGGGCATCCGGGGCATCCGGGGCATCCGGGGTCGTCGGGGTCGTCGGGGTCGTCGGGGTCGTCGGGGTCGTCGGGGTCGTCGGGGTCGTCGGGGTCGTCGGGGTCGTCGGGGTCGTCGGGGGCGTCGGGGGCGTCGGGGTTGACGGGGTTGACGGGGTCTCGGCAGGAGGTGAAGGCAGTTCTTTCTTGGGGGGAGGTTTGATCCGCTGACGAATTCGCTCCTGAGCCATTTCGATGTGAAGCAAGAGGTCTTCGATATTGTAACGGTGTGGGCGTTTCTTGCCTCGAAAGATGATGCTGATTGTTTTCTTGGTGATCCTGCTAATGTTGTAACCCAGTAGACCCACGGTCTGCATGAGCGTCTCGGCAGTGATTGGGTCTGGGTGCTTCTCTGCCAGTTCGACCGCGAATGGTACGAAGTTGGATTTGCTCTGCCGAACTTGCATGGCTGATTGAACCGGTTGCCGCTCGCTGAGGTAGGCGGCGATGTCCCCGTCCAAACGGTCGAACTCGGCGTTGAGATTCGGGCGTGACTTGCCTCCGAAGTCCGCCCAGAGAGTGACTTTGCCCTGAAGGTCTTTTGCACCCATCAAGATGTGGAGGTCGGCACGTCCATCTTCGTCGATGTGCCAGGCGAATCGGCAGGCGGTTTGGGTGCCGATCAAGCCGATGATCATTTCTTCAATTCTTTCTCGCTCCTGCTCGGTGGGAAAGACACCTGGGGGCGTGGAGTAGATGACCTCCTCGAAAAGCCGGGGAGAACGCTTGCCGCGTTTTCCTGCCCGACGCTTTTGATACAGGTCCTCTAATCTGAGGACCTCTTTCGAAAAGTCTTCGGGGGATTGGGTGGGGCAGTTGTGGTTTTTGGCGGGGAGGATGGTCTTGCCGTCGTGGTCGGGCTCGCTCGGGTCGCTGATGTAGCGAATTCGATCAACCAGAATAAGGGGGCTGAATGCCTTCCGTGCCGATCTCGGGGTGAGTTTGATCATGACGACTGCTCAGGGTCATTCATCTTGGCGATTTTCTGACGGAGGGTCGCGATTTCGGCGAGTGTGTGTTCGGCTTTCTGGATAGCCGTGACGATTTTTTCGGCGGTAGGTTTTTCCGATGGGCGAACACGAAGGAGATCCCGCCTCAGGTCCTTGGCGAATTTTTCGAGTTCACGGACTTCGCCTTGGAGGGCGAGCAAGTCAGGAGCATCCAGTTGACGGTATTGGATGGGTGGCTGGACTGCCGCTGCATTGGCTGTGCGAACGAGTGCATAGGAGACAATGTCCTTCCGGCTTTTGTCATAGAGACCTTCCAACAATTTGAGGGCTTGGTAGGCTTCGCCTGAAATCCTGAATGAGAGTGGGTAGGACTTCAGCTTCTTCTTGGGTGGTTTTTCCTCCGACATGGTCATTCTCCTTCTGGGTTTCTTTCAATATCTGGGTGGTGCTTGGTCGGGTTCACTCCCTCGCTTGGGGCGTTGAACGAAATGACTTGAGCGTCTGGGTTGCGGTTTTGTTCGGCGGCATTCTTCCCTCGGAGCACGGGACTGACGCTCACCCACGTTGAAGTGCCGTTGACAAAGATCACCATGAAGGATGGACGCTTTCCGTTTCCGGTCTTTTCGGGGCGGATGATGATTTTTTTGACTTTGCGCCGAATTTCCTCCCGCAAACGAACCCGCACATCGTAGTTGGTTGACCCACGGTTCTGAGCAATGAGGTGCCGCAGTTTGTCTTGGTTTTGGCGGAGTTGCTGTTCGTCTCGTTCGAGCTTTCGGATGGATTTGGTGACCTCGGCGAGCTTGGTTTCCATTGATGTTTTGTCAGCCTCCATGGTGGCGACTTTTTTAATGAGTGCTGCGGGTGGCTCCTCGGTGGTGGAGATGGCATCGGCTAGTTTGTCGATCCGCTCGTCGAGTTCGTCAATTTTACCTTGGAGCACTGTCTGTTCTGCCTGCTTCTCTTGGATAAACGAGTTTTTTGTTTGGCCCGTCACGCGGGCCCAATCGAGGTCACCGATGAATTTCAGAAATGCTGCTTCAAAGTGGTGATAGGACCAGCCGGTGTATTTGGTGCCAGGGTTTAGTCTGGCTGCGTCGCTTCTGAGAACACTCCAATCATTGCCTTTGGAGTTGCGGTAGATTTCGTATCGGACGGGTTCCCCAGTCTCGCTGTCGAAAATCAGGTTGGTGAAAAGGTTGTTCACCCTCTCACTACTGCCGTAACGACCGCGAGGCTGGCGCTTGGCCTGCACTGAATAGTAGGAAGCTTCGTCGATGATGGCCGGGAAGTAATCGACGATTTCTTCCCCGACGGGAGTCCTTTCCCCATCCTCCCCGTTGCAATGCGGCTGAAATCGCCCGATAACAGCGGGGGTGTTAAGGATGATATGGATATATGAAGGATGCCAACCGGCCTTGAGTTTGCGTGGTTTGTTCCACGACGGTTCTTCACGGGCGTTGAGCCGATTGGCAATGGCTTGGCGGCCCATGCCCTGCAAGGTGAGGTCGAAAATTTCTTTTACGATCTTGGCCCGCTCCGGAATGATCTCAAAGGACTTGCGGTCCTCGTTGAGTCGAAGCCAACGGGGGCAGTTGCGGCTGAGTTTTTCTTCTCCGATCTGATTGCGTTTTTCAGACCATGCTGCGGCGACTCTCTGGGCTTTGCGTTGGCTTTCCTCATGGGCTCGGGACATGATCGCAATGCTGATGATCATCTCTGTCATGTCTTTGGAGACGGATTGTTCTGAGTAGCATCGCTCGTCTCCGAGGGTGACGATTTTGATGCCGTGTTCGAGCAGGTTGAGGAACAGGCGCAACGCCTTGGGCACCGCCGCTCGGCTGAGTCGATCCAGTGACTCGACGAGCAGAAAACTGCCTCGTTCAACTTCTCCTGCCTCGACGAGTTTGAGAAAATCTCCAAGGGCCCCTTCCGAGAGGTGCTTTTCCTTATACGCGGATTTACCGAGATCGGTGATTCGAAGGGAATCGTCGATTTCGAGGTTGTTTTTGGTGGCGTATGTCTCGCTGAGTTTGAGTTGCCGCCGGAGGCTGTCACCTTCGGCTTGCTGTGGTGTGGAGAACCGGATGTAGGAATAGGCTTTCATGCGTCGCTTTCGCTTTTTCGCCTGTCCGATTTTCATTTGAACAGGCTACATGAATACCTTGTTAATTCAAGCTACTTTGTTGATTGTTGATTGTTGATTGTTGATCGGACTGGGTGCACTTCAACATTGAAAAATCAACGATCAACAATCGTGATTCCTCCTCCTATCCGTAGCGCGGGCAAAACTAGTCTATGGGACTCGTCCAACTTTTTCTGCAAGGATGCCAGCGGCGATGCGTTCAGCAAGACGCTGACGGACGGCCGGTTTTTGAACTTGGGCATTGTCCTGGGAGTTTGAAAGAAAACCGAGTTCGCAGAGGATGGCAGGACGGCGATTGTTGCGGAGGACATGGAATCGCGCAGTTTTGACCCCCCGATTCGTGGTGGGGTAGGCCCGCAACATTTCTTTGAGAACATTGGCAGCCAGGCGTTCCGAGCGGTCGCTATGGTAAAAGACTTCGATCCCTTTGGCCCCTCTTCGACGAGCCCAATTGTAATGAATGCTCACAAAAATAGAATTTCCGGTTCGGTTTGAAATCTCGACGCGACGTGGCAGGGGCACAAAAACATCAGTGTTTCGGGTTTCGATGACCCGCAGACCCTTTCTTCTTAAGATTTTGGCAAGTCGCTGTGATGTGTCCAGAGCGAGCACCTTTTCCCGCGACCCGGAAACCGCTCGGGCACCGGGATCATGGGCTCCATGACCGGCATCCAAAACCACCGTGTCAAAATTCCCGGCTCCTGGCCCATATCTTCCCTCAAAACCGGCGCACCCCACCAAAAAGACCGTCACAGCCAAAAGAGGCAGACGGAGGAAAACCCATGATTTCCAATGATTTTGCGTTGTGAACATCCCTGATTATTTTTCCTGCCACTTCCGGCTGCCCCAAAGCTAGTAAACATCTCAAGGACTGCAACCCCTTTAGGAGCTGAGAAAAAATTAGGATGGGCCGTGGGAGGGCAAAAAAACCTGATAACTTGGAGCGCATTCATCATTTCCTCGATTTTTTCGGAGCGCGGTTCAATGTGATGCGATGCTTGCGAAACGAATCATCCCCTGCCTTGATGTCACCGATGGGCGTGTGGTCAAAGGCACCAAATTTGTGGACCTTCGGGATGCGGGGGATCCGGTCGAGTGCGCAAGGGCCTATGATGCCCAAGGGGCTGACGAGTTGGTGTTCTTGGATATCACGGCCTCCTCAGATGGTCGGGCGACGATGGTGGATGTGGTGGGAAGAACGGCGGAATGCTGTTTTATGCCGCTGACTGTTGGCGGGGGCATTCGCACGGTGGAGGATTTTCGGACGATGCTCCTCGCGGGGGCGGACAAGGTCAGTGTGAACACGTCGGCGATTCGTGAACCAGAACTGATCTCGCGTGCGGCGGATGTCTGCGGGTCGCAGTGTGTGGTGGTGGCCATTGACGCCAAACGCGATGGACCGGGTCGCTGGAAGGTTTATACGCATGGCGGGAGAACCCCCACAGATCTCGATGCCGTGGAGTGGGCCAAGGAGGCTGCCCGGCGGGGGGCGGGGGAAATTTTATTGACCAGCATGGACGCTGACGGCACCTGCGATGGGTATGACATTGACTTGACGGTTGCCGTCTCGGTGGCCGTGTCGATCCCGGTCATTGCAAGTGGCGGCGCCGGGGAGCTTGATCACCTTGCTGACGTTCTTGACCGGGGAAAAGCCGATGCCGTGCTTGCGGCAAGCATCTTCCACTTTGGGAAATTCACGATCGCCCAAGCGAAAGAGTATCTTGGCGGTCGAGGAATTCCTGTGCGAGTGGTGACTGTCTGAGTTTTCAGACAGCCTCCCATGAAATTCCCCCTTCCCATTTTCATTCTCTTCTTTGCTTGTGGCATGGCCGAGGCGGAGTTTGCGTGGCAGAAAGACTACATTCGGATTGCGGAAGGCGGGCAAATGGAATGGATGCCAAAGCCATTCGTCTTTGAAGCCGAGGAGCCCATTCGGTTTATTGATTACGAAACCGGCTCCGACCAAAATGACGGTGCTACCCCAGACTCACCATGGAAGCATCACCCATGGGACGCCAATGCCGGGGGCCAGGCCAAAGCGGCGATCGGCATTCAGAGTTATATCTTCAAGGGAGGTGTGATTTACCGGGGGCAGCTCACAATCAGAGAGCAGGGGCAACCGGGAAAACCGATCCGTTTGACGCGTGATCCCAAGTGGGGAGAGGGGCCAGCCACCATTGCCGGTTCTCAAATTGTGTCAGGGTGGAGCCTAGGCACGGACCACCCAAATATCAGCAACCCAGAGGGGATCTGGAAAACGGCACTGGATTTTGCACCGCGCACCCTGTGGAGAATCGACAAGGACGGAAATGCGATACGTATCCCTCTGGCCCGCCATCCCAACTGGACCAGCCAACCCGAGGACCACAAGGCCGAGTGGTTCCGTTGGACCAACGAGCCGCATCCTTTCAAAGCACGAAGTGGGTTTACCGCCAATGACTCGGCAAACCTCAAAGGGAAGGACGAGGACTTTGTCAAAGGAGCGCTTATGTATTCCGAGTTCGGGTGGGTGATGGGAACACCATTTCCAAACCGCGTGAGCGCTTTTGACCCGTCAGATGGTTCCGTAAAATCCGAAAGCTGGACCGGCGGGGGCGACCAAAAGATTTTTCGAGGGATGCGCTATTATCTCGAGGACAAACCGCAATACCTCGATGACCCTGAAGGAGAATTTTGGTTCGATAAAAAAACAAGCACATTATTCCTGCGGCTGCCGGAGGGGATGACCCCTGAGTCCACGCGCATCGAAGCCGGACAACATGCGGATCTGATCCTTGGCAATGACGTCAAACATGTGGATATCAGCGGCCTCGATTTTCGTTGGACCACTCAGCCATGGAATCTTGATGTCGTCGCGTTTAACTTTCGGACGATGCCCTATGAGATCCGGCCCGAGGCCCAACCCGCATGCATCCGGCTTTGGGGGAATGTGGAGGATTTTCGGGTGGCCAATTGTGTGTTTGAGGATGTTGTCATGGGGATTCAACTGCGAGCCGTTGGCAAAGGCTCAGCCGTTCGGAATATCACTGTGGAGGACAATGTTTTTCGCAACACGGATGTGGGAGCCGCACACTTCAGCAATGGCGCGGTGTGGGGACTTTCCGATCCAGTTGGTGTTTTGGACAACATCAACTTGCTTCGCAATTATGCAGTGAATGTGGGGTTCCGTGCTCCGCGATTCGAACGGGGGTGCGCCTTTGACATGAACCATCCCCTGCGTGCCCACATCGCCGGCAATGTCATCGAACGCAGCGGGGCTCAGGCGATCAATGTCTCACCGGGCAAGGCAGCAACTCGCGGGGATGCGCCATTGATTCGGGTCCTGATTCATCAAAACAAAGCCTGGAAAACCATGCAGAACGCCAATGATTTTGGGGGCATCGAAAGCTGGCAACATGGACCCGTTTATATTTTCAACAACCTGAGTTTTGATGCGCGCGGGCAATGGGAAGCACGGCGGGTTTACCACAAAAAATCTCCGGGGTTTGGTCATGCCTATTACTTGGATGGAGGCTTCAAAGCGTATGTTTTTAACAATATCGCATGGGGCCTTTCCAATGACCCCACCAGTCCCTTGGTCAACTGCTCAGCCTTCCAGGAAATCCACAGCTTTCAAAACACCTTCTTTAATAACACAGCATACAATTATTATACAGGCTCGCGGAGGCAGGCTGCGGACCCTGGACGCAATAAGTTTTTGGGGAATGTGTGGCAGGGCATGAGCGAGCTTGTGTTCCGTCATTCCGAACCAGCCGCCTCTGAAGCTGACGCCAATGCGGCCGACGCCGGAAAACAAAAAGACCGCTTTGCTTTGGAGACCAACGCGTTCGCCAAAAATGTGTTTTATGATTTTGGAACAATGGGAGTGATCGAACCCTCAGGGCGAAGGCACAAATCGCTGGAGGATTTTCGGGCGGCGCTGGAGAAAAACCAGAGCATGGTTTCTGAGTTGGGCACCGAAGATCAGGCGGCTCCTTTGCGTGATCCCAAGGCAGGCGATTTCCAGCTAAACCAAGACAGTGCCGCCGTGGATGGAGGAGCAGTGGTTTTTGTGCCATGGGCGCTCTATGGCGTGGTTGCAGAGTGGAATTTTTACCATGCTGGAAATGATCACACCCACCTTATCGACGAACACTGGCGGGCCAATGACTACATGACGAACCGGGACGAGTTTGATAAGGCCCCGCGCTTCCCTCTCACTACGATAAATATCGAACCTGATGATTATAAACAGGGACCGCTCGAAAACTTCACGAAGGGCGCGCTGCAATTTTCATCCGCCAAGAAGACCTACGCCACCCTGAGCAATGCCACGATGAACAAGCCATTCACAACCGATTTGCCGACTCGTCCTCAACATGGTCAGGATTCCAATCCCCAACCTTTCGCCTTCGAAGGGGAGGACCTCAAAAACCCGGAGATCCATCGCACCAATTTTCTGATCGAGGCTTATTTTAAAGCGGATGGGGATGGGCTACTTGTCTCGAAAAAACTGAACGCCGGCTATTCGCTTGAGCTCAAGGACGGGAGGGCGGTTTTTGCCGTAGCGGGCGAGGATGGTGTCAGCGCCGAGCTGATTTCCAAATCCCAACCCACCGATGGGCAGTGGCATCATGTGATTGTGGAGGCTGATCGGGAGGCGGAAACTCTCGCCCTCTATGTTGACGGTAAATTGGACGTATCCGGCAAAGGCTTGGGCCCTGTTTCTTTGGCCAATCAGGCAGATTTGTATATCGGAGGCACTCCCAAAGGCAGCCATCTCGAAGGCACCATGGAATTTCTACGCATCGCGCACGGCACCCTCAAAGATGCCCACACCACGATCGAAGAACTTTACACTTGGCAATTTGATGGCCCGGCCCTGCGTGACATGCGCGGCACCCAAGCTCACGGTAAGGGTCGTGATGCGGGTGCTCTGGAGAGTCACTGATTGGGACGGCAGGGGCTTGACAAAGGGGTGATGTGCGCCAAAAGTGTAGCATCATGAAAACAGCGACCGTTCGGGACTTACGAA
>JBGTLQ010000145.1:0-20463 GCA_041744075.1 Terrimicrobiaceae bacterium | reverse complement strand
TTCTTAATACCTAAGACACATGCAAAAAATCGCCATTATCGGACTGGGCTTCATGGGAACCATGCACGCCCAGATTTATCAACAACTTCGCAATGCCACGCTGGTGGCGGTTGTGGACAAACAAACGGCCAAGGCCAAACGCTCCCTGACTAAGCTTGGCATCGAGGCTGAGGTTTTTGGCACGTTCGAAGAAATGCTGGGCAAATGCGACGTGGATGTGGTGGACATCTGCCTGCCCACTGATCTCCACACGCCCTTCGCCCTGAAAGCAATTTCCGCCGACAAGAATGTGTTTTGCGAAAAACCCCTCGCGTTAACCCATGCCGATGGGAAGAAAATTGTGACGGCCTCGAAAAAGGCCGGGGTCTTTTTCCAAGTTGGCCATTGTATCCGTTTCTGGCCGGAATACATGGCCATTGAATCATTTGTGAAATCCCGCAAAGCAGGCAAGTTGCTCAGTCTTTCGCTCCAGCGCAGGAGCGGGCGTCCGTCCTACAGCGAAGGGGATTGGTTGAATGACAAAGCGCGTTCGGGCGGCGCGGCGCTTGATTTGCATATTCATGACACGGATTTTGTGCACCATCTGCTCGGCAAACCGGAGGCCGTCACCTCCGCTGGCACGAAAGACAAAACCGGTTGGAGTCATATTTTTACAACCTACCATTTTAAAGACGTGGCGGTGACCGCCGAGGGAG
The DNA here is from genome assembly GCA_041744075.1 of Terrimicrobiaceae bacterium. Classification (GTDB taxonomy): domain Bacteria; phylum Verrucomicrobiota; class Verrucomicrobiia; order Chthoniobacterales; family Terrimicrobiaceae; genus JAJTZA01. Next base: position 19,768 of record JBGTLQ010000145.1, on the reverse strand, counting down.
GCTGGAATTATCCCGCGAACTGGGGTTTCCAAATGGCGTTTCAAGCGGTGTTCGAGCGCGGTACCGTCGAGTATGACAGCGGGGCCAACCCGACTCTGATGGTGACCATCGGCCATGGCAAGAAGCAGCCCCTGCCATTCAAAAGTCCCGGAGCAGGCGAGTCCTCCACCGGGGCAGGAAACCTCTCCTCGCTGGGCGGCTATTACAATGAACTCTCTGCTTTCATAACCAGCCTTGAGAAAAAACAGGCCCCCACAGTGGCCACCGGTGACCAAGCCGCCGAGTCGCTCGCCACCACACTCTCCGAAATCCAATCCGCAACCACAGGACGCAAGATCAGCCTGTGATTTCTCCAGCAGTTACCAACCCATCATCATGAAAAAATCAGTCGGCATTTGTTGTTTCTACGGAAACTGGAACATCGAAGAAAAATTTCTCCTCGCCAAAGAAGCCGGGTTCACCGGCTTCGAGATCGACTTGAGCGAGGACGGGCCGGTGAACATGACCAGCACGCCGGAGGAGTTAAACACCTTCCGTGCCTTGGCGGAGAAACACGGGCTGGAACTCAGCGGATTGATGTCCTTCCTTTATTGGGGAGCCAATGCCGCCAGTGCGGATCCCGCCGTGCGAGAAAAGGCAGCCAAGATCCTTAACCGCCAGCTCGAAGCCGCAAAAATGCTCGGCATTGACACCATCCTGGCCGTTCCCGGAGCTGTGGGCGTGGACTTCATTCCCGGCGCGGAAACCGTGCGCTACGATCTGGCTTACGAACGCGCTACCGCATTCATAAAAGCCGCCCTTCCAGCCGCCGAAAAAGCGGGGGTCACCATTGGTGTGGAAAATGTTTGGAACAAATTTCTCCTCAGCCCGCTCGAAATGCGCGGGTTTGTGGATCAGTTCAACAGCCCTCATGTCGGCGTCTATTTCGATGTGGCAAACACCCTGGCCTTTGGATACCCGGAGCATTGGATCGAGATCCTCGGCTCACGCATTAAGCGGGTTCACTTCAAGGATTACCGCCGCAATGTCGCAACCGCTGACGGATTCTGCGACCTCCTATCCGGTGATGTGGATTGGCCAGCAGTGATGGCCGCACTGCGCAAAGTTGGTTACAACGGATGGATCACCGCCGAAATGATCCCCCCCGTCCCCTTCTACAAACACGCGCCGGAAGTCCTCATCTCCAACACCTCTCGTGCCATGGACGCCATCTTCAAGTTGTAACCTAGTTCTGAATGAGATCGTGCCCAAAAACTCTATCCTGTTCATCGTGTGAGCTAACCTTGGCACTCGCGATCGTCAATTGCTTCACGAGTTTGGTGACGGCTCAATGTGAGATCACACGCAAGGACATCTCTCCACCCCCTGCGCAAGAAAGCGCCACCGGAATTCTTCGATCTGCCATCACAGACGTGGTCGGAAGGATGCAGAGCGGCGGCAACTCAGGCGGCGAGGTGGTTTTGGCGGCTGGAGATTATTACCTGGATGCTGTGCCTGAGGATGAAAAGTATCTGATATGCATCCATGGCACTGATGGCCTCAAGATCAGGGGAGCCGGCACGGCAACGCGGCTGATTGTCAGGGACAACGCACCAAATTCCCAAGGCTTCCACCGCAAAATCTTTGCGGCGTATGGGGCAAAAAACTTTGTGATGGAGGATCTGACCATCGATTTTGCACACACGGCCAGGGATTGGGTGCAAGGGTTTGCCAAGGACGTCAAAATTTCGGATGGCACCACGGCCACGTTTATTTTGGAGCTCGATGCGGCCTCTCCGCCGTTTCGTCCAGACGCCTTCTCGCCACAACGCTGCTCGCTGCTGGGCATTGTGCTTAATGAGCATGGGCAGCCCCTTGAGGGCTTTCCTGATTACTTTATGGCCACGGATGTGCGCCCTCGCGAAGATGGGACTTTGGAGGTGAGCACCGAAGTCGCTGGGATTGATTTGCCTGCGTTTTTTGATGGCCAACGTGTGGTGATTGCTTGCCGAAAACCCGGTGAAGCCTTGTTTTGCTTCTCCAATGCCGTTCATCCCGTGCTCAAAAATCTGACAATTCATGCTTCCCGCGGCATGCTGATTGAGGCGTATGGCTGCGATCGCCTGGAATTGGACAATGTTCGATTGAAGCGCTCAGAAGGCCAGTTGATGGTTTCTCCCGGAGATGGGATCCACTATCAGGGCGGCGTCTCCGGCCCATATGTTCACGATTGCCACTTTGAGGGACTGGGTGATGATGGGATGAATATTTATGCCAAACCCTTCTCGATTGAAGTGCTTGGATCCGGGCAGTATCGCGTTGAAGGGGATCCCATCCTTCTGGCTGGGGATCAACTCTGGGTTTACACGGCAGGGCATGCCCAGCACGGAAAATTTATCACAATTTCCGAATCGGAAGGTGATCACTTCAAAGCTGACATCCTCCCGCCTGATTTTGCCGTCAACCAAGCTGTCAATGTGAGCCGAAGCGGGCAAAATTTTGAAGTCATCAACAACTCTTTCGGCCCGCTCCGTGGTTTGGGGTGCCGGTTACAAACCGGACCGGGGGTCATTTCTGGCAACACGTTTGAACGCCTGAGTGGTGCCCCTGTTTCCTTGGAATGCGGACTTGCCAGCAGTGAAAACTACGGACATGGAGAAGGGCCCTTCCCTTTTGATATCACCATCACAAACAATCGCTTTTCTGATTCTGGCACCAGCCACGGCTACAATCGTTCCGGCATTCGTCGCGTCGCTCCTTGGAATCCCGCTGACCCGCATGAACAAGCTTTCCGCAATATCAGTGTGAAGGACAATACCACGGCGCGGATGACAGAGAGCAATTTCCAGAAAGAGGATCAAAGGTAACCCCCCGTATCAGCACCGACCATTGTCAGATGTGGTCAACTGAGGCCAGAAACAAAACCGCCACATCTTCGTCTAAATGAGATTTTATAGTCCTTAAAGGAATTTTTAATAGTATTGTTCATGCGGTTATAGAAAGTAAGGAGGCTTCTAGCTGAATTTCTGATATTCAATAAAAGCAACTCCATAAAACCATGACTCAATATCTTAACAACATCGAAGGCCTCCCTGTCACAGGCTCCCCCTACTCCTCAGGAATTATCGCCGAAGGAAAATTTCTTTTTATCTCAGGCCAGGGCCCCTATGACCCCGAACTTGGGCGATTTGTGAAAGCCAGCATCGCCGAACAAACAACCCTCACTTTGGAATGTCTCAGACGCGTGATCACAAAAGCGGGTGGCTCCATTGACGACGTTGTCAGTTGCCGGGTTTATCTTCAGCAACTCACAGAAAGCACGTTTGCGGAGATGAACGGGGCTTATGCCGCGTTTTTTGCAAACAACAAACCCACTCGGACAACCATCGGCTGCCAACTGCTCAATATTGATGTCGAGATTGATTGCGTGGTGAAAATTGGGTAACGACTGCAAGTGCAGTCTGATCTGCATTGCGAGTTTCCTGAAGGGTTTATTTCCGGCGGGAGACGGAAAATGCATCAGCATTGCTCAGGAGTGACTTGAAGAGTTTGATGATCGCCGCCTTTTTCTTGGCGGTGAGACGGTGACTGGGCATGGAAATGCTAATCGCAGACTCTGGGAATCCCAAGGGGGCCAATCCCACTGCGAGGCAGCTCACGCCTTGGATGGATTCTTCGTTTTCCTGGGCATAACCGTCTGACCGAACTTTTTTCACACGCTGGAGAAGGTCATTTCGCGTGCGGACGGTTTCCGGGGTGATCGGTTGAAGTTGCGTGTTTGCGATGAGACGGGAAAGGGCTTTGTCACTGAGTTGCGACGCGGCCGCCCGCCCCAAGGCCGTGCAGAACCAAGGGTCACTTTGTCCGGGTGTGACAATGTATCGGAGGGCTTGTGTTGTTTCCAGATAGTCCAAATAGCGAACTTGCCCATCTGACAAGGAGGCCAAGTTGACGGTTTCGTTGAATTCCTCATGGAGTTTTCTGAGCAGTGGTTGTGCCCGTGACTTCAGATCGATCTGCGGGTCAAGAGAAGTTAGGCGCTGGGTGCGGGGGCCGACCAGGTAGCTTCGCGACCCAGATGGACGGGACACATAGCCAAGCTCGTGCAGCGTTTGTAATAACCGGTAAGCTGTCGGCTTGGCCAACTTCACGGCATCGGTCAGCTCTTGAAGTGTTGCCGGCTTGCCCTTGGCCGCGAGAAATTCGAGGAGCAGAAAGGCTTTTTCCACCGAAGAGATGTTGATGCTTGTTTTCATGAAAACCTCTCGATTCCATTATAGAAAATTGATATTCTTTTAAATGAAATTATGACAACACCCCAGATTGATTGCCACACCCACATTGGCATCGACCCGGTTTTCTATTTGGAGGGCGCTTTTCCCTATGCCCAACAATTTCGCAGCCTGGTCGAGGAAAGTCGTGCGCATGGCATCAACAAACTGGTCACCTTTCCTTTTGTCTCGTATTACGGCTTACCTGGCTCAATGCTCCCCTCCCCGCAGCTGGAGGGATTCGATTTTTCCATCCCTTATGCTTTCGAAAATGAGCGGATGCTCGGAGAAATTTATGACCTCAATGCCGAACTGGCGTCAGCGGCCATTCCTTTTGTCATTCTTGATCCCGCCCGCTGCCAGCAGGCCCAGGCCGATTTTTTAAGGGTCCTTCGAAAAAAATTCCCCATCCAAGGATTCAAAATCCAACCGACAATTATCAAGGCTCCCATCCGTGAGCTTCTGATCGGAGGGCGATGCCTGATGGACCTTGCCGCCGAATGGAACGTGCCAGTCCTGATTCATTCAAGCATCAGTCCTGAGGATATCTGGTCTCAGGCTTCGGATATTCTCGACATTGCTGAAGAGTGGCCCTCGGTCCGTTTCTGTCTTGCCCATTCCTGCCGCTTCGATCTGCCCAGCTTGGAGCGACTCGGCGGTTTGCCGAACACATGGTTCGATTGCTCAGCGCATTGTATTCATTGCGATGCGGTGGTGGATGGCCTCGGCGTTGTTGCTCCTCCCGAGCGACTGATAGATGCCGACTTCACGCGCCCGGAACAGGTGATGAAGGTTCTCGCCGAGCTTCTTCCTGATCGCATGATGTGGGGAAGTGATGCGCCCTTTTATAGTTATGTGGCCAAGCATGACGGGAACACGCTTCGCCTCCTGAGTTCGTATGCCAGGGAGGTGGCGGCGCTGGGACTGCTTTCTGATTCTGAAAAATCAGCGGTGCTGCACAACAACACCCTGCGATTTTTGGGGCAACGCTAAGTAGGGCACGGTCAACCCTGATCAAGGGGGGTTATTGGCCGCTTGAGGTTTTTGTAGGGAAGGGAAAACAGATCACTGGAGCAGGAGCCGGGCGTGTTCACGAGAAACGATGACGCGGTGATCGGATCATAAGCGCGGCGATGTGCGACGGCCGCCTTGACGGTGAGCACATCAAATGCCCCGGGATCAAACCCCTGACTCCGCCATTGCCCAAGATCGAAGGGGGGGGTTTTTTTTGAGGTGAGAAGGAGAATCAACTCCCCGTGGCGAACCACCGCGCAGGGGCCCATGGCAATCTTTGATCCACCCATCGAAGCCAGATGACTTTGCTTGTCCTCCAACTCAAAATGACCATCACTTCTGCTGACGAGGGTCACCTCCAACTCGACAGGTCCAGGATCCATGCTGGAGCCCTTCCCTCCCAGCCTTAAACGCACGGTGTCTCCGAGGGCGTGGGCTTGAAGAATTTCGACCGCTTCCGGGTCATTCAGAATCACCCCGGTTTTGCCCACGGGGTGCTCAAGCAAAGCGCGCAGAAGAAACGTGGCATCTCCCGCAGCCCCTCCTCCGATATTGTCAGAGGGCTCCACCAACAGGGCCGGAAATTTCCGGGTTTTCGAGATTTCATCCAGAGCCGCCTGAACACTCCACGTCCCATCCTCAAGGCCGGGGTGAAGCGCGTGTGCCTCATCAACCAACATATCCAAGACATCTGTGCAGGCGGCCTCGGCCTGGTGGCTCACCACCCAGAAGGACAGACCCGTGTCAGGGGTGTCCGCATGGGCAAATCCGGCAGCGATGCCAATTTCTTCATGGCCTCCCGTCACTTCCAGACTCCTGGCGAGGGCCTCCAAGGATTTCATGAAAGGTTCCGATGTTCCCGTGTGAGGAGGAGCGAGCAGAATTCTTGAATGACGATAATACATCCTGGGAGGTTTGTTGTCGGCCAAGGCTCGGTGCAGGAGGCGGGCTCCTCGCACGGCGGTTTCCCGCGCGTCCGTGTGGGGATTTTCCCGGTAGGGGATCAGGGCCGTGGCGTGTTTTGCCATTCGACCCGAAACATTGGCATGAAGGTCAAGGACCGCATAAACGGGAATTTTTTCGGCAACGGGAACCTGACGGATCCGCTCCAGGAGTTCACCCTCGGCGTCAGAGTGCAAGGTCGTTGCCATGGCGCCGTGCAGGATCAAATAGATCGCATCCAATCCATGAGACAATGCCTCCACCAAGCGTGGTCGCAACTCTCTCCAAAATGTTTCTAAAACCTCCTCTTCCACCGGCCCCGAGGGGGTTGCCCGGTAATCCACTGCAGGGATCACCTCCCAGCCAAATTCCTGAGCCGTGGCAAGAAATCCATCAATGGGCGAGTCGTCCCCTAGCCGTGAGAACAGTTCGCCATCCCGAGCCACCTGAAAATCCCGCAAGGAGGTCGGCGTTTCAACAAACGTGTTTGTTTCATGAAACAAACCGGCGAGAAGAATTCGCTTGGGGACCTCAGACATTTTAAAGAATTCCGTATTTTTTAAAGACTGCCCCCATCGGAACTCCGGCTGCCAAGTCTGCCCGGGCAATGTTTTCGCCGGAGACCTTGCCCAAGCCCAATTCAATCGCCTCCGCCGCAACCTTGGAAGGGATGATCACGCAACCGTCTTCATCACCAATCAAATAATCCCCGGGATCAATACTCACTCCACCAAGCTGAATTGTCACTTGGAGTTCGGCAATATCCACTCGCCCCTTGCTGTCAGCAGGGTGGAAACCAATGCCAAAAATGGGAAAGTCCAAATCCTTGATTTTCCAAAGATCCCGCGTGCAGCCATCCATCACCACCCCCCGGACCCCTTTGTAGAGGCAGGCGGTTGTCAGCAACTCCCCCCAAAATCCACAGGTGCGATCCTGGCCGGTTGTCACCACAAAGACATCATCAGCCACCATGCTCTCCACAGCCTCAATTTCCAATTTGTAGGGCTCGGCCGGCACCTCGCTCACCGCGCGAGCAAGCCCCGTGAAGACCTTCCCACAAATTTTCTTTTGAGGAGTCAGAGGACGAATGTCCGTTGTTAACGACTGATTGGGAAAGCCCAGAGCGTCAAGCACATCGGCAACAACGGCAGGATAAAGGGAATCAAGTTGAGCAATCAGTGGGTCAATCATGGAAGTTAGTAATGGTTTAAAGGTTCAAAATCCGAAGATTTTCCCATTCAAGCGGATTATTTTTATTTCATCAAATGATATTATTATTCTACTATGCGGAATGATCTTGCGACCTGTGATGAGAAATCCATTGCCAAACCGCGAAAAATCACGTGCTTAAGACCATCAAATGACCATCCATGATCTGGCGACTCCAGCGCTGCTTGTTGAAAGCGCCTTGTTGGAAGTGAACCTGCAACGCATGCAGGACCAATGCACATCGGCGGGGGTGGAACTCTGGCCGCATGCCAAAACCCACAAGATGGTCGAGGTCCTGCGTCGGCAGATCGCGTTGGGGGCCATGGGGGCCACCTGCGCGAAACTTGGTGAAGCCGAAGCGCTCTTGGCCTCTGGAGTGAAACGGATTTTTCTCGCTCACTCTCTGGTGGACCCTGCTGCTGGCAAGAGGCTCCAAGCTCTGCAGGCCTCGCTGGATGAGTTGATCCTGGCAGTGACCAGCCAGAAGCATTTTCATGCGCTGGATAGTTTATTGAAGTGCGCCGGACTTAAACTTCCTGTGTTGCTGGCCGTTGATACCGGACTGCACAGGGAAGGGGCACGCAGCCCCGAGGAGGCGACCGCAACGGCTGCGCTTATCTCAAACTCAGAGCAGATGGAACTGATCGGTCTCTACACTCACGAAGGGCATGCCTATCAACCCCACACTCCCGCAAAACTCGCTCCAATTGTCGACGAGGTTCATGCCACATTAATGAGTGTGAATCAGGCGATTGGGGGAAACCTTCCGTTCTGGCCTGGGTGCAGTGTCACGGCGTCCGTTATGATGCACAAACCGGGGGTCAAAGCGGTCCGACCCGGGGCCTATGTTTTTGGTGATCTCTTTCTTACCGAACTGACGGGCGCCATGCCCATCGAAGCTGTGGCGCTCACGGTTTACTCGACCGTGGTGGACCTCCCGGAGCCAGGCTTGGCGCTGATTGATGCCGGATCCAAAATGTTCAGCGGTGACAAAACTCCCGATGGCGTCTCCGGTCGGTGCGTGGAAATTTCCTCGCTGCGCGTCACCAGGGTGAGCGAGGAACATGGGTTTGTCACCGGGGCAGGCGTGGATAAACTAAAAATAGGACAACGCCTCCGTTTTATTCCAGCTCATGTCTGCGCTGTTGTTAACCTCGCGGATAAGGTCCGCTTGGTTCATCGCGAAGTGATCGAGGACACGTGGCAGGTCAATGCGCGCGGGCGTTCTGATTAATTTGCTCGATCCCCGAAGCCGCGGCCACAAAGATAACCCGAACGCCTATGACCGACCTTAGCAATCATTCAGCCCTTGTGACAGGGGCCACCAGCGGCTTGGGAGCAGCCATGGCGGCGGCCTTGGAACATTCCGGCGCTCACGTGGTGCGTCATGGTCTTGATGCTGCTGGCGACATCCAGCAAGACCTGAGCGAGGAGGGCTCATCCGAGCACCTCATAGACAAAGCTTTTTCCCAACGACCAGATCTGGACATCCTGGTTTGCAATGCGGGTGGTTTTTTCGATTCGCCCTTTCTGGAAATGAACGCTGATCGTTTTGACAAAACCATGCAAGTGAACCTGCGACAGGCTTACTTCCTCATCCAGCACTTTGCCAAGCAGCTCATTGCAGCCCACAGGCCCGGTCGCGTGGTTGTTGTGAGTTCGACCAATGGGTTTTTTCCTGAAGCGGATTCCACGGCCTATGACATTTCCAAAGGCGCTCTGGTTATGATGACGCGAACGCTTGCCATGGCGCTCGCCCCCCATGGCATCCTCGTGAATGGCATCGCCCCAGGCCTTATCCGCACCGGGCTCACGTCCGCCTGGATGGACGCCCAACCCGCTGTTGTCGATCACTACAAAAAGAAAATTGTGCTCGGACGAATCGGCAGTCCCGAAGATTGTGCCGATGTTTGTGTTTTTCTCTGCAGTGAAGCCTCCCGCTACATGGTTGGCCAGACCCTGGTTGTGGACGGCGGACTAACCTTGGGGCAGGTGGGACGATGAAAATTCTCGTCACCGGAGGCGCTGGTTTTATTGGAAGCCATGTGGTCGAACATTTCCAAGGAATGGCCGAGATTGTGGTTCTGGATAATTTTCGATCTGGAAAAAGCTCGAACTTGAAGGGTCTGGAATGCCGGGTTGTGGAGGGTAGTATTTTGGATCAGGAGGTTCTTGGAAGCGTCATGCAAGGGATCGACTATGTCTTCCATTTGGCGGCGATGGTGAGCGTGCCGGAGTCCATGGCGAAGCCCAAGGAGACGGTTGATCTCAATGTGATGGGACTGCTCAATGTTCTTGAGGCTTCCAAAGCCTCTGGCGTCAAGAAGCTGGTTTTTGCGAGTTCCGCAGCCGTTTACGGGGAAAATGCTCTCCAACCCAAGGTGGAAACGATGACCCCAGATCCCAGAAGTCCGTATGCGATCACAAAATTGGACGGAGAATATTACTGCGATCTTTACTCCCGTCAGGGCTGGCTGCAAACCGCCTGCCTGCGATTTTTTAATGTGTTTGGCCCGCGCCAAGATCCCCTCAGTGCCTACGCTGCAGCTGTTCCGATTTTTCTCAAAAAGGCGCAAACAAACGAGCCAATCACCATTTTCGGCGATGGAGGACAGACACGCGATTTTATCTATGTGAAGGATATTGCCGGGGCTTTGGCCTATGCGGCGCAGACCCCGCAGGTTTCGGGCGTCTTTAATGCGGGTTATGGAAAAGCCATGACTCTGCTTGAGCTCATCGAAACAATTCGCGCTCTCACCGGCTCGCAGTCCTCGTTGGATTTTCAGCCACCCCGAGCGGGGGATATCCGTCATTCGTTGGCAGATTCGTCAAAGTTGATCAATGCGGGCTGGAAACCAGAATATGATGTGTTGAGTGGTTTGGAAGAAATGTTGCGCCTTTAAGTAGGTTGATTGTTCCTCATCCGGGAGTACCGTCAATCAAGCGTCTTGCATTATGTAATACATGATGTAATCTGGAATTGATGAATACCTCGACACTCACAATTCGGCTACCGCTGGATCAGCGTGAGGCTTTGAAACGAACGGCTCAGGCACTCAAGAAAACGGAATCAGAATACATTCGCGACTTGGTAGCCCGCGATTTGGACGACATCCCTCTCAACCAAAGATTGGGGGATCTGGTTGGCTGCCTCACCTCCACGAAAACTTCCTCCGCGGAAGCCAATCCACTTAGGGAGCGAATCCGAGCGAACAACTGGCGAAAGTGAAGCCCCTCTTACTGGATACTGGCCCCATTGTTGCCTCCTTGGACGCAAATGATCCTTACCACGCTATGGTTTGCGAGCGTTTCGTCACAATGACTGGCAAGCTCATTACGACTGGGGCTGTGGTCACTGAAGCCATGTTTTTCCTTCAGGATTTGCCCAAAGGCCCAGCGTGCTTGGTTAATTGGCTTATCAGAATCAAAGCGGAGATCGTGGATTGTTTCCACCTCACGCACCTGCGGGCGGCGGCCGAGCTGATGTCCGCATATACTGACACCCCGATGGATTTCGCCGATGCCACATTGGTTTTGACAGCCGCAAATCTGGAGTGCAGCGACATCCTGACACTCGATGAGCGTGGATTCCGAACGTATCGCTTCAACCGCAATAAACGATTTCGACTTCTACTCCAAGACCTCCAATAAAACCCTGGGAGAAATCCCAGCGAGCAGTTCAAGATTTTCTCGTCAGTTGGCTGACTGCTTGATCGCAAGCAGGTCTTTCATGATGCGGGACAGGTCAGCGGATTTGTTGACTCCACCGAAAGCATCATGGACTTCCAGGTAGAGGCGGTAGATTTTTTCGTAGGTTTTGCGGCGGGCAGGGATGGGTTTGTATTGGATCGGCTTGATGGAGGTCATGGCCTTCTGCGCGGCGGGGAAATCTTTGTGGGTCCCGGCGAGCACGGAAGCGGCAACAGCGGCGCCAAGGGCACAGGCTTGGCCGGAGCCTGCGACCTGCATGGTACGACCGGTCACGTCGGCATAGATTTGCATGAGCATCGGGCTTTTTTCTGAGATGCCGCCGGCACAGACGATGCGTTTGACGGGCACCCCGTATTCTTCGATGCGCTCGATGATGGCGCGGGCACCGAAGGCCGTGGCCTCAATCAGGGCACGATAAACTTCAGCGGGGGTGGTGTGGAGGGTGGTTCCCAGAAGAAGCCCAGTGAGGATGGGGTCAACAAGGATTGTCCGGTTGCCATTGTTCCAATCCAGTGCCAGCAACCCGCTTTGGCCTGGGGCTTGGCTGGCGATCTGTTTTTCAAATTTGCCGTAAAGCAAAGCGTCTCCCTGACATATCGTTTCGATCCACCATTTAAAAATATCACCAACAGCCGACTGCCCGGCTTCGATCCCATAAAACCCAGGAAGGATTGCCCCTTTCACAATGCCGCAGATGCCGGGAATATCGGCCACTTTTTTTGTGGCTGGCACTACCGCACAATCGCAAGTGGATGTGCCAATGACCTTCACCAGCGTGCCTTCGGAAATCCCGCTGCCAATGGCTCCGTAGTGGACATCCATCTCACCAATGGCAATGGGAATCCCAATGGGAAGTCCCAATTTTTTGGCCCATGCTGGCGAGAGGCTGCCGGCGGCCGTTGTGGCATCATAGGCCTTGTCAAAGAGACGATCCCGGAGGGCGGCAAGCTTGGGGTCGAGGAGCGCCAGAAATTTTTTGTCGGGTAGCCCGCCCCACTCGTTACAGAAGAGGGCTTTGTGGCCGGCGGCACAAATGCCACGTTTGACTTCCCGCGGGTCCTCCACGCCAGCCAAAACCGAGGGGATCCAGTCACTGAGTTCCACCCAGGAATGCGCAGCGTCAAAGGCGGCAGGATCGACTTTCAAGCATCGCCAGATCTTGCTCCAAAACCACTCGGACGAGTAGGTGTTTCCACATTTGGCAATGTATTGCGGACGGTGTTTGGCGGCGAGTTCTGTGATCCGCGCTGCTTCCTGCCAGCTGGTGTGATCCTTCCACAACCAGCACTGGGCATTCAGGTTTTTTTTCCACTTGGGCAACATCCCAATGGCTCGATTGGAAGCATCGACCGGGATGGGGCTTGAACCTGTGGTGTCAACGCCCAGGGCAACAACCTGGTCGGCTCTGAAGCCCTTGGTTTTTGAGGCCTGCGCTAGAGCGGCCTTCACACTTTTCTCCAGCCCCACGAGGTAGTCTCCTGGATGCTGACGGGCCAAATTGTGATCGCGAGCATCGACGAGAACTCCCTGCTTGCCGGAGGGATATTCGACGACTGCTGTGCCTAGTTCCTTGCCATCCCGGCAACGCACAACGAGGGCTCTGACCGAGTTCGTTCCGAAATCAATTCCGATGGTAAACATAGAGGGGTTGGGGTTGAGTGGATTGCTGTCGGTTAAACTCCTGTGAAGCCTGCCATCAAATCACCGATGGTGTCTCCCCAAGAACGTTTAAGGTCATTGGTGTCCCATGAAATCGTCTCCCCGCTGGTCTCGATTTCAAGGTTGGAGTCTTTGGTCACAGATCCCAAACGCAGAACCTCGATTCCACGCCATGATAGCAGCGCCTCAACGGCGGCGGCATTTTTTGCGCTGACCGAAATGAGGGCGCGGGATTGGGATTCATTGAAGAGCGTCACGTCCGTGCGTTCTTCAGAAGTGGGAATCCGCACCTTCGCCCCATGGACGACGTCTCCAGCAATCGAACATTCCGCCAAAGCCACAGCCAGCCCTCCCTCGCTGCAATCATGAGCCGATTTGATGAGCCCCATGCGGATCACAGAACGCAGTGCGTCATGCAGGGCCAGTTCTTTGTCATAGTCCAAGCTAGGAGGTGCTCCCTTTTTCTGACCATGGACAGCCAGCAAATAGTGAGAGGCTCCGATTTCATGACCCACGCCACCGAGGAGAAAAATCACATCACCGGGGTCTTTGAAGGCCTGTGTTGTGATATGGGCAGCCTTGGCGATAATGCCAACCATGCCCACGGTGGGTGTGGGGTCAATGGCTCCTGCGGGGCTCTGATTGTAAAGGCTGACGTTTCCGCCTGTCACTGGTGTTTCGAACCGCCGACAGGCTTCCGCGAGGCCTTCGACCGATTCGCGGAGTTGAAGGAAATTTTCGGGGCGATGGGGATTTCCAAAATTGAGGTTGTCGGTGACCGCAATGGGCACCGCTCCTGAACACGCCAAATTTCTGGCCGCTTCCGCCACCGCAATCTTTGCGCCCTCGCGCGGATCTTGAAGACAATAAATCGCATTACAATCTGTCGTGGCGGCCAAGAACTTGTCGGCCTCCCGCACATAAAACACCGCCGCATCCGAACCCGGCAACACGGCCGCTCCCAAGCGCACCATGTGATCATACTGACGCCAGACCCAACGTTTCGACGCGATGCTGGGATGAGAGAGCAGCGTTACCAGCGCAGCCTCCAGAGCGGGCTTGTCAGGAGTGGGAATATCCGCCAGCAGCTTGGCTGAGTCAGAAGGATGGGGTGACGGTTTGGGTGCCGCGTCCCTCACGTAAATGGGGGCATCATCGGCAAGTTTTTTGGCGGGAATTTCCACCACCGTTTTGCCGCCTTCTTTGACCCGCATGAACCCATCATCTTTCACTTCGCCAACTTGGGCATACGGCAGATCCCATTTTTCAAAAATCTCGCGAACGGTGGCTTCTTGGCCTTTTTTGACAATGACCAACATGCGCTCCTGCGATTCGCTGAGGAGGATTTCGTAAGGCGTCATTCCCGTCTCGCGCTTCGGCACAAGGTCGGTGTCAATTTCCACACCCGTTCCACCCCGGCTGGCCGTTTCGCAGGTCGAGCAGGTCAGCCCGGCTGCGCCCATGTCTTGGATTCCTGCCACACACCCGCTGGCGAGAAGTTCCAGACAGGCCTCAAGCAACAATTTCTCGCGGAAGGGATCGCCCACTTGTACAGCCGGTCGATCTTCTTTGCTTTCTTCTGTCAGATCCCGCGAAGCAAACGCCGCACCCGCCAACCCATCACGCCCGGTTTCGGCCCCCACATAAAACACCGGATTTCCAACCCCGGACGCCGCACCGCGCGCGATTTCTTCATGACGCAAAATCCCCAGGCAGAACACATTCACAAGCGGATTCCCCGCATAGGAATCATCAAAATAAACTTCGCCCCCGATCGTCGGAATCCCAATGCAATTGCCGTAGTGGGCAATGCCAGAAACCACCCCGGCAAACAACCGGCGATTGGTGGCTCCTGCCTGGCCGCGAATGTCTCCAAATCGCAGAGAATTCATGGAAAACACCGGACGGGCTCCCATGGTAAAAATATCGCGAATGATCCCACCCACTCCCGTAGCGGCCCCCTGAAATGGCTCGATGGCGCTTGGGTGATTGTGACTCTCCATCTTGAACGCCACGGCCCAGCCATCGCCGATATCGATAACCCCCGCATTTTCTTCCCCCGCCTTAACCAACACGCGGTCTCCCTCGGTCGGAAATTTTCGGAGTTCAGGTTTCGAATTTTTGTAGGAGCAATGCTCGCTCCACATCACAGAGAACACCCCCAACTCCGTGAAATGCGGAGCCCGCCCCAGAATGCCTTCAATACGGGCATATTCCTCCGGCGTGATGCCGTGTTTCTCGATCACTTCAGGTGTTATGTCAGTTGCCATGAATCAAACTTTCAAAAATGACGCGTCCGTCCGTGCTGCCGAGAAGCTCATCGCAAGCCCGCTCCGGGTGAGGCATCAGCCCAAACACATTCCGCGCCTTGTTCGTAATGCCAGCGATGTTATCGCAGGACCCGTTCGGATTTGCCGCAGCGGTCGTCCGGCCCTGCTCGTCGCAATAACGCAGCAAAATTTGATCGTTGGCCCTCAACTGCCTCAGCGTGTCTTCATCCGCAAAATAACACCCCTCCCCGTGCGCGATGGGGATTCTCAAAATCCCACCCGTCAGTCCCGCGCTGGTAAATTTTGTGCCATGACGCTCCATCCGCACCCCCACATGCTCACAGATAAAATGCAGGCCCTTGTTTCGCACCAGAGCCCCCGGCAACAACCCCGCCTCACACAAAATCTGAAACCCATTACAAATGCCAATCACCGGTCCCCCGCCCGCAGCGAACGTTTTTACAGCAGCCATGATGGGTGAAAACCGAGCAATCGCCCCGCACCGCAAGTAATCGCCATAAGAAAACCCCCCCGGCAAAATCACCGCATCAAAGCCTTCCAGCGAGGTGTCTTTGTGCCAAACAAAGTCAGCTTCCACCCCGTCGAAACTCCGAAGGGCCAGCACACAATCCTGGTCGCAGTTGGACCCCGGAAATCGAATGACAGCAACTTTCATCCTTCGATCCGGTAGTCCTCGATCACCGGGTTGGAAAGGAGATCCCTCGCGACCTCTTCCAATTTGGCGCGATCCGGGGCCTCATCGAATTCGATCTCAATCGACTTGCCAACACGCACACGTCCCACCCCGGTCAACCCGGAGTGCTTCATCGCCTCAGCCGTCGCAGCCCCCTGGGGGTCCAACACCGACGGCTTCGGAATCACAGTCACAACAACTTTCACCATTCCCCCATGCTCCCGTTCCTCCCCCCACCAGACAAGCGCAATCTCACCAAAAACCCAAAATTCCGTGATTCAAGCGAAAGCAGTACTGCTTCACACCAGCAACAAGCCAACGGGCCAGAAGCTGCCCAGCCTTACCAATCCAGCGGCACTGGCCACGCGCACAAGCCTCTTCATTCCCAAGGCAGGGCGCGGCAGTCTCTGCCGTCGTAAGGCCTATGGCGTGACAAGCCTTGCCCGCCCACTTTATCTCCTCCATTCGGTGTCCGAGATACTTACGGAAAAGGCGTGGGCTGCGGGGCCGGGCTCGCGTCCGAGTCTGCCTTCTCTTGCTTTTCGTGCTTGGCCTTGGATTCCTTCATCTGTTCCTTTTGAGCCGGCGTGAGGACGCCTTCCATGATGGTGCGGCTTTCGGCTTTGAGAGCTTTGAGTTGTTCCTTCTTTTGCTCGGGAGTGAGGGCCGCATTGACATTGATGACGTCGGCCTTGGCCTTGGAGTCCTTTCGGATCGTGTCCATCTGGGCTTTTTGGTCATCCGTAAGATCCAGTTTTTTAAACGGATTGCCGCCTTTGCCCTCTTTCTTGGCAGGTGAACCGCCTGCCGGAGCCTCTGCGAGCGATGTTGTTACGGGAATGGCGAGCGCCAGGGAGGCGATGAGGGCGAGTGTTGTTTTCACATGCGATTCAACAGTGGGCACACGGAAAAGTTGCGGGGTATTTTTCATCAGGAAAGAAGCGCGTGAGATAAAAGTTCAGTTCCTGTTAAACATTCAGGCCTGCAAAGCCCACGCATTCAGAGAAAGTTGGACACTATCTATCCATTTGCTTATCCATTCACATCCACTCTGCCTGATCTTTAATTGCACAAAACATTGCACTTTCTGCAATCTTTTGTAGAGTTAATCCATGCAACCGCTCAGGCAGCTCGATCATTCTCTCCGCACGCTGGCGGGCCGGGAGCACTGTGTCTTTGCGCCTTCGGACTTGGCGGCAGCGGTGCCTGGGTGCGGGCAGTTGGCGGTGTTGCTGTCGCGAGCGACGAAGGCAGGGTTGCTAAAGCGGGTTTGCCGGGGGATTTACCTTTATCCCGTGCCGGAATATCCGGCGGGGAGTGTGCTTTTTCATGCGGCGGCCCGGCTGCGGGCGGGGGAGTTCAATTACATCAGCCTGGAGACGGTGCTGAGTGATGCGGGTGTCATCTCGCAGGTGCCGATGAATTGGATCAGCATCATGACTTCCGGGCGCAGTCATGTTGTGGACTGCGGGGACTTTGGGCACATAGAGTTTGTGCATACGGCGCAGCGCCCGGATGACGTGAGCGCTGAGCTGACCTATGACCCGGAGCGGCATCTCTGGCGGGCCTCGATGCGGCAGGCTCTGCGCGACATGAAGGCCACGCGTCGCAGCATGGAACTCGTGGATAAGGAGATGGTGCGTGAACTTGTTTGACCAACTCGTGAACGAGGCGCTGCTGTCACGAGCGGAGCTGACCTCGCTGCGGCCTGTGGTGGAGAAGGAGCTGCTGCATCACGACATCATGCGCGAGATGAGCGAGGCGGGATTGCTATCCGGCCTGACTTTCATCGGTGGGACCTGCCTGAGGGCCTGCTACGGGTCTGCGCGACTCAGTGAAGATCTCGATTTCACCGGCGGCAGTGATTTCCAGCACAGCGAACTGGCGGAACTTGCCCGCGTGCTCACCGAGCGCCTGCAAACCCGCTACGACCTGCCTGTGAGTGTCAGTAAGCCGATGAAAGTCAGCGGCAAAGTGTCCACATGGAAGCTCACCATCGAGACACGTCCCGGCCAGAAGCATCTGACTGCGGAGCGCATCCACCTCGACATCTGCGCCATCCCCAGCCACGACCCGCGCCCGATGATGCTGCGCAATCTCTACGGCATCGACCTCGGCACCTCGGGCCTCATTCTGCAAGCGCAGAGCCGCGAGGAGATCCTGGCGGACAAGATTATCGCGGTCGCCTTCCGTGAGAACCGCATCAAGAACCGTGACCTCTGGGACATCGCCTGGCTCACTCAGCAAGGCATCGAGCTTCCGACCGTACTCATTCCGATCAAGATCCGCGATCACCAGCATGAGGATGCGGAGTTCGTGACGTTGCTCACGGAGCGAATGGCATCTCTGCGAACACAGCCCGTCATGCGCGAGGATTTTATCAAGGAAATGCGTCGCTTTTTACCCACAGCCACGGTCCGCGATAGGATCGAGAAAGAAGCGTATTGGAGCTATCTGACCGATCTCGTGGATGACCTGGGAAAGAAGGTGATGACAGCTTTGAAGTAAGTGGAGTCAAAAATTAGCCCGAAAGCACCTATTCAAGTCCAACAATAAAACCTCTCCTCCCAATACCACCCCCATCCTCACTTTCGCAATGCGGAAGTGACCCGCTTTGGCTTTTGCGACATTTAAAAAATAGGCCTGACCCCATCGGCTGTCACGATATTTAAAAAATCGACCTTACCCCTTCGGCACCTTACCCCTCAGCTTACACGACATCCATGACTTGATTTCGTCTGAAAAAAATGATTCATTGGAATAGTGGCAAGAAACCTACAGGAACCAGTGCATGCATCGGTCACCCCTTCCAGCATATGGACGGTGAAGTCGACTGGAAAGGCATTGAGGATTCCTGCACCGAGAATCGGGAACTGGCAGAAATCATTCGGTGGCTGGAACGGTTTCAAGGCGGAAATCCACCGGTCGATTGGAAAGAAGCTCGGCAGCGGTGTGCTGACGCTCTCACCGCCTTCCTTGAAGCCTCTGAAGAAAGCCAAGAGTTAATTCAGCGCCTTCATGGTGCCGAATACGAGATTGGGGGAGACGAACATTATGTTGTTCGCGTGGACAGCGATCCAGAGAGGGTGTTCAAAATCACCCACGGCGATGCATTTCGATGCTTTTCCTTTTTTTCGCCCCACGACCCCGACCTGAACGGAAAACATTTCCACGGATCAATCAACGAAGATCCCGTTCTTTATCTCCGAAGGTGGATGCTACTGAACTCTTTCACAGACTACATCACCCGCTTTGAGGGCCTCTTGCCACCCGAAGGAAAGCTGCGTATGCCACGGATATGTCTCAGCCAACCAGCCTTGGATGCGCAGAATCCCACCCGACAGGAAATTTGCGAGCAACTTGCTGCTTACGGATTCGAACGCATCAGCGAGGATGCGTTTCTCCATTTCGAGAATAGGATTCTTTTAACTGACGCTGCTCCAAGAAACGTCCGTGTCATTGACGGGCAACTCGCACTTTTCGATGCGATTGCATCGATGGCAACAATCAGAATTTACGATTGGGCCACATTGAGGCATTGAATGGATTTGTCCTGATGCGCCGCTTTTTACCGACAGCCACGGTCCGCGATACGATCAAGAAAGAAGCGACTTGGAGCTATCTGACCGATCTCGTGGCTGACTTGGAAAAAAAGGCGATGACGGCTTTGAAGTAAGCTGCGCTCAAAGTCAGCCCGAAAGTACCTCTTCAATACCGCCCCCACCCTCACTTTCGCAAAGCGGAAGTGACCTGTTTTGGCTTTTGCGTCATTTAAAAAATCGGCCTGACCCCATCGGCTGTTCTGGCATATTATAAGTTATGGGACCGACCCGAATGGCGCTAACTTAAGGTGGTTTTGGGACGGCATTCGACGCCAACTTTTCTATGAGGTAAAGGCCCCATCTCATGCCTGGGTTTGGTCAGGAGGCGATAGTTTTTGGGGCGGCGTTTTTTGACCCGAGGCTCGCTGCGGCCTGGCCGGTGGGGATTGAGATCTCGGGCGATGGCGAGCAACATTT
>JBGTLQ010000144.1:0-3220 GCA_041744075.1 Terrimicrobiaceae bacterium | reverse complement strand
CATTCGCAATGAATTGGAGGCAATTGTCACACTATATCCCCGGTGGCGGCGAGCCGTAGAAATCCGATTCCACGACCTTCTGTGGCGGCTGGCCCTTGGAGAAACTAACCAGCCACTGTCCAAGGCAGAGGAGTCGTCATCTTTACAAATCGCAATCAGCATCATCCGCAATGAGATGGACACCACCATCAGAATCGAAGATCTCGCGAGACGTTGTGGCGTTTCCGCCAGCCACCTCAATCGCTGCTTTCGTAAGGCTTTCGCTCAAAGTGCGCAGCAGTACCTCATCGGCCAGCGCTTGGGCTTGATCGAGGATTTATTGAAGAAAACCTCCCAGCCCATCGTCTCCGTGGCAGCACAGGCGGGGTTTCATGACCTCCATGCCTTCAACAAGTTTGTCCACAAGCATCTAGGCTCTTCGCCTCGCGCTTTTCGGCAGAAGCAGAAAAAATCAGCATTGTAGTGTTGGTAGCGCAAGATATTGAGCTTGGCTATTGTGTGCATGCAAAGGTGACTTTCATGCATTCACATCTTAATACCTCGATAATATAAAGACATGTCATTAAAAGTTCCCTGAAAACTCTAGTTCCCCTGAATATGCTCCATTCGGTATTTTTATTTCTGCGGAACCAATGAGAGATTCACTTGCAGCGTACTTTTTGCGTTCTTGCGAAACTTCTTTTCCGTTAGGTTGTGGTTGCGCGTGGGTTGGGCGCAAGGGTGAAGCAGGTCGTCCGGCAGATGTGTCGCTTCTTCAATTGGCGTTTGAGCAGGGATTTCGATATTTCGACACGGCTCCGGCTTACGCGGAAAGTGAGTTGAGCGTTGGGAAATTCGTCGAAACCATTGATCGCGACAGCATCTTTTTAGCAACCAAAATCTCCCTTCGAGGCGAGTTTTCTCTGGCTGATGAAATTCACATGAGCGTGGATCGCAGCTTGAAAAGACTTCGCACAGAGCGCCTTGACCTCGTGCAAATTCATGACATCGACACACTGGATATCTTGCAGGGTGCTGATGCAGGCCAGTCACTTTTGAGGGCAGTGGAGTCGCTCCGCGAAGCTGGAAAAATTCGGCATTTCGGGTTGGCTACGCGAAATTTACAAACGCTCCAGGAAGGTGCGAGCAATGGATGGTTCGATTCCATTTTGACTTATAGTGACCTCACGCCGATTGATCCCAAGGCTAAAAACTTGGCAGCTCACGCATCGGCGGTGGGGGTTACTGTGATCAACGGGAGTCCTCTCGCAGGTCTGCTTTTCGGAACCGATCCTTCGAAGATTGCCGTTGAGCCAGCCAGAGAGGAACGAAAGCGCCGGGCAATGCATGCTTATGCGTTTTGCAAGGAGCGTGGTGTTTCATTACTCAATGCTGCTCTTCAATATCCACTGACGAATCCCAACGTTGATATAACTCTGACAGGACCTGGCACTCCCTCAGAACTTGAATCCTCCATCGCCGCATTGGCAAAGCCCCTTCCAGAAACCTTTTGGGAGGATTGGAATCGGGAACTTGCACAGAAGGCTTTCCTGGAAATTTGATATCGCCCGCTGAATCCTTATGACTTTTGACCGCCGTATTTGGATTGACTTGACTCTTCGCGTAGCGTCTCCAGTCCTACTCGCCGCATCAAATCGCAGTCTCAAAAGCACACTTCCCACAGAACGTGTCGCGACTTCCGATTGGAAATCACACAACCATCTCGAAGCCTTCGCCCGAACTTTAGCCGGGATCGCACCCTGGTTTGAGTCAGGAGATTCAGAGAGCCTGATATGGGCCGAGCGAGCTCGCTTGGGGCTCGCTTCCATGGTTGATGCCGATTCACCTGACACATGTGATTTTTCGAGCCCTGCTCAAACGCTCGTCGAGACGGCATTCCTGGCGATGGCACTTGTCCGTGCACCAAAAACGCTCTGGCATCCGCTTCCAGATATCGAGAAGCTGCGAGTTATCTCTGCACTTCAAAAGAGCAGAGGTATTCAGCCTTACTTTAACAATTGGTTGCTTTTCAGTGCCATGGTCGAGGCAGCCCTTTTCTCCCTGGGTCAAAATGACTGGGATCGGATGCGTGTGGATTATGCCTTACGACAATTCGATCAATGGTATGTTGGAGATGGGCTTTACGCAGACGGCCCGGCATTTCACATGGACTGCTATAACTCCGTCGTCATTCATCCCATGCTACTTGAGATCGCCACTGTTATGGTCGGCCAAGGGTGGGACGCCTTGTTCAAAAAGCACCATCCACGGGCACTCCGATGTGGTGCCATTTTGGAACGCATGATTTCCCCCGAAGGAACTTTTCCAGTGGTTGGACGATCTGTCACAGGCCGCCTTGCCACTTTTCATCTTTTGGCCCATCTCGCATGGAAAAATACATTGCCGGAGGCGGTCACTCCAGCCCAGGTCCGTTGCGCCTTAACTGCCGTCATGAAGCGTGCCTTAAACGCTCCAGGCACGTTCGATGAAGCCGGTTGGCTTCGCATGGGTTTGTGCGGACACCAACCTTGGCTGGGCGAAAAATACATGACCACTGGCAGCCTTTATTCCACCAGTTTCGTTTTTTTGCCATTGGGCCATCTGGAGAATGAACCGTTTTGGGCGGATGCCGATGCTCCGTGGACTTCTGTTCATATCTGGAACGGTGATATTTGTCCAATCGACAAAGCTCTTTCGGATTAATTTATTCCCAGCCAAAAACTTATTCTTCGGAAATATACAGCAATTCAAAAAGAAACTTTAAGAACCTATGCCCTGCCGTATTCACAGCAATCCTGATCCATTCCATCAATCCAGAAAGGAAGAAGGTGTGCTTGTTAATTCATTCCAAGGGACGCCGGTTCCCATGATTTTGCGACATGCAGACGTGCACAAATTTGCGAAAGATTGGTAAACTTTTAGCTCGGATGCTCCGCTTCGTGTGCCAATTCCATCGGAGGAAGAGGTGCGCACCGTGCGGCAACTCCCGCTTGAAATTGACCCGCCAGACCACTCGGATTACCAGGCTTTGTTTGACCCTTTTTCAATCGGGCAAAGTTACCCGCGGTCATAGAGCAGATGAAAACATTGGTTAACCGATTCACAGCCATCCCATAGGAATGCTGGAAAAGTTGAGGGTATGATGGACGGGGAGCTTTGAGTCTGCCATGTGGCAGGTTGTGAAAAAACAAAAACAACCCCGC
Source organism: Terrimicrobiaceae bacterium (assembly GCA_041744075.1). Classification (GTDB taxonomy): domain Bacteria; phylum Verrucomicrobiota; class Verrucomicrobiia; order Chthoniobacterales; family Terrimicrobiaceae; genus JAJTZA01. The sequence continues at coordinate 38 of JBGTLQ010000144.1, read as the reverse complement.
CCATCGGCATCGAACTTCACGGTTCTGCGCCAACTCTG
>JBGTLQ010000143.1:0-3489 GCA_041744075.1 Terrimicrobiaceae bacterium | reverse complement strand
TGGCCAAAGCTGGTGCCCAGCGGTTCCACGGTCTACTCAAGAGACCACGACGACACGCTGGGAGACGAAGGATATTCGTTTCGAGAGTATTTGTGGTATGACGAGCTCTCGGGGCATGTTTTCTTCCACAAATCCTACTGGGACTAAAATTCATGAAGCCGAACCAGAGCGTCGAGGAGGCCTTCAGTCCCTAAGCTCCTTGGGTGAGGGATGTGCGGCGTTCGCCCCAACTTAACCACGCCAATGGATATGCCGTTATTTCCTGATTTTGACTGGGACGGTTATTTCTGGATTACAACCGCTCACATACCCGCTTGGATTGGATATCAAGCACGAGGCGGTGCATACGGCACCCTATCGTGGGAGTCGCCATCCGCTGGGTTGGTCAGGATTGTGTTTGCACCTGAGGGGAGAGACGATGCTCCCATGCAACCGGAGGAGGTTGCGATGATGCAGTGGGCCATTGAGCATGGCGACTGCGTCGAGCAAGCGACTGCGCAGGCTATTTTTAAAATGTATCCCGAGTGGCAGTCTCGGTTTGACGAGGACGAGGTTTCTGAGTTTATGCCTGACATTAAGACTGTGGCTGACCTTAAGAACCTCATTGGCGTTACGAATATTAATGTCCATCAGATATCGGCTGCTGGCCTTCCCTACATCGGCATTGAGTTTGGATGTAAATGGGACAATGAGCACGGCATTGGAGTCCTGCTTCACGGCACTCGAGTGGTTGATATTGGTGGGGCGGATACTGCCATTCTATTGTGGATGGCTAAGCAAGATGCGAAGCAGCAGCAATCATGAATGAACCACACCAACTACCAAGATTCTTGAGTTCAAGAGTGAAGTGCAAGATTAGCTCGCAGAGTAAAATATCTCCTCGGGCGTGTGATCTGCCAAAAAACACTCCTATGTCTGTTGAAGTTTATCCAGTTTACAATCCGCCTGTGGAAACGGCCGCATTTACGCATGACGGAAATCTCCTTTTTCCAAGTATAAGGAGTTAGATGCATTAGCTTCTGAGTTGAGCGTTAGACCACTTAGCTCCTTTGGTGATACCAGGGTGGTTCCCGATGATTTTGATGGAGACCCCGATGCGCTGGATGAGATTTTAGGAGAATGGGATGAATGGTTTCCAATCGAGCAAGGTCTCAAGTCAATTGAATCCTTGATACGGGTAATAGAGGCAGATCCAAAGATTTCCACGAAGTTTGAGTCAGCGGATTATGTGTTGGCGGACCTTAAGTCCCTGGCTGCGTCGCTTATGATTGCGGATGCGGAAGGAGCCCAGTTTCGACTGGAGGTTGGATAACATTCCAAGGAGATCAAGCAAGTGGTGGCAACGGCGGGACAGCGGTTTTGTTCTCAGTTGCCAGATTTGATTAGATGCAAATCAAAAATTAATTTGGATCGAGTTGCTTGGTTCTCCTTCACAAGCTTTAGTGGAGTTCCGGCTATATTATGAAAAATACAATTGATGCAATAGATTAGCTCCAACGGCTGGGGATCAGAATAGAAGAAAATGCGGCCTGAGCCGGAGCGGGCGGAGACAGACCACCGAAGGTGGCCCGAAGGGTGAGCTACCAGCGAATCAACAGTCGCGATTCTTTCAGTGTCTGAGACGGGTCGTGCGGTGGTAGCCTGGATTGCGGACTTTCAGCCCGCATTTTGCTCCGAACGACACCCAGCCCTTCGGACTGGGCTATGGAATTTCGGCCTGTTGGGCCACCAAGATGCAATACGAGATGTGTATACTCGTCATCGTTTCTGGGTCGTAGATAGTCTTAACATAGTGCCATGCGGGTCACTCATGTTTTGGCAATAAGCTTCACGTTTTACGCTTTAGACCGTCATAGCAGTCTCCATTTTCTACGAAGCAGCAACTCGGCAGAATAAACGCCGAGAGCCAGGCAGAGTAAAGTCCAGTTGTTCCAGAGCAGGGTGCGTTGTTCGGAGACCAGCGCTTGTTTCGTCGCCGCGACTCTCCAGGCTTCGGGGGTGGCGCTTCCCAGCAGTGCACCGCCGCTGCTTTCGGCGAGGCGTCGCAGGAGATCGGTGGCGGGGGGGAGATTTGCGAGGTCGGGAGCAAATTGTGGGCTGGTGATGGAAATAAAGGCGGATGCTTTTGGGTGGCCTTCGGCTGTCAGTTCCAATTCCCAAACACCTTGCGCGTCGGCTTCCCATGCGGCGGTCCATTCGCCGGGTTTTGCGGAGGGTTTTAGCGGGATCGGGATGGTTTGGACGGTTTCGGCGGACCCGGTTTTGGCTTGGAGCATGGGTTTTGAGTTGGGTGGAGCGGCTACGAACAGTCGATTTTCCAAGCCTGTGGCGCTTTCGATGGGAGTCTGTTCAAATCGCACTGGTGAGGGGCTGGGACGTCCCAGCCATTGAAACAGCTGCTGCCAGAAAATTTCGACATCGCGAGACTCACTGGGCAGGGACATTTTCCAGCGCCAGAGGGAGTCGGTGGTGAGCACGGCGCTTCGGCCTTCGCCGTAGGGTTGGACTGCAAGGAGCACACGCGGGTCGCCGGTTTCGGGGTCTTTTTCGGTGGGATGCACCGCGAGGATTTCTGCGGCAGGTTTTACGGATTTTACGACGGAAAAGTTTGCGAATTTCGGGGTGATGATTTTTGCGGCCTGGCCGCCGGATGCAAACAGCGCCAGCCTGGGTTTTTCCTCGGGGAAAGCAAAATCGGTGAGGGGTGTGATTTGGCTTTGCTGGGCTGCGTCCGTGGCAAAGAGGGTTTCGGCACGGTTGTTCGCGCCGCCGAGTTGTTGCATTTGTCTTTGGAACGCTACGACTTTTGGGTCCGCAGTTTCCGCGTTATTTTCGCGGGCAAACACGACCGGCAACATGGCCTCGATGGCTTGTCCGGAGAATGCCTTGGCGGCGCTGTTTTCAGGCATCAGAAAGAGCACGCCGCCGCCTGCTTTTACATAAGCGGAGAGAGCTTCTTGTTGAGCGGCGGAGAGTTGGTTGGCGAAAACACTTTCGAGAACGATCAGGTCGAAGTCATTCAAAGCCGAAACGCTGGATGGCAGATCGTTGAGTTTTGCAGCCTGTTCCCCGGAGCGAATGCGGGTTCCCGAGGCGGGATTGAAAATGGCGGTGAGTTGGTAACTGGGATCGCGTTTGAGCAGATTGCTGATGTAACGGAAACCCCAGTCGAGCGCGCCCTGATAATAAAGAATGCGCAGCTCGGTTTTTTCCAGCACTTGAACGCGGTGCCGTGCGATTCGCGCTTCCGGTTCCGCACCTTGCACGCGGAGTTCCAGCATGATCTCGCCCGGGTCTCCGGATTGAATGGGCGTGGACCAGGGCAGGACGTTGTGTCCGGGTGACAATTGCAGGGTGGTTTCCGCGAGACGTTCCGAGCCCCGCCACAGCTCGACGGGAAGTTTTTGTTCCGCATCGGCGTAAGCTTCGATCACGGTCTGATAAGTGAAATCCGTCTTCCGCATGACCCGTTGAGGAACTCGTGATTCG
>JBGTLQ010000142.1:0-9666 GCA_041744075.1 Terrimicrobiaceae bacterium | reverse complement strand
ACACCGACCCAAACAATATTGAGACGGACTTCGTTTACTTCACCAGCGGCAGTAGCGTGGGTAAGGACCGCCCGCAAAGTGTCATCTCAGCGAAAGGAACCGTCGACCAGTCTACCACCACCTACGCATATTGGCAGAGCGGTGCGGCCACAGGACGGGCTCAGACAATCACCGATGGAGACAATCTCGCGACCCAGAAAACTTATGACACATATGGTCAACCGGATGTGACCACTTTGCCGGGAGGTTTCACCATCAATGAAAACTATTCGGCAAGGGGAAACTTGGATTCAATCGTAGATCCCAATGGAAGAACAACATCTTATTCCTACAACCAGCGCCGCCAACAAACGGGAGAGATTATTGACACAGCGGGTATTGCAGCAGCCACCAACTCCACATTTGACAATCAGGCTCGTTTGGCCAGTCTAACACCGCCGGCTCACAACGGTGGGCAGCGTCCACAGGAGTCTCGCACTTATAACCCAACTGACAAGGTTATGCTTCAAAAACTTAATGGGATTACGGTCGCTGATACCACGTATGACTCGCGGGATTGGACTTATACGAGCAAAGACGCCGCTAATCGCACAACCACCATTCTTCACAAAGACAACGGTTTAATTAAGGAGGTGCAAATGCCCGGCTCGCGCACGACGAATTTGTCTTACGACGGTGATAACAGGGTTACGGCATCCACAAAGCCTGGTTCAAATTCAGGTGTCCGCAACGAGGGCTACCTATACACCACCACGCCAACCGGTCTCCCCCGCACACTCAAGACCGAGGCGGATGAACGAACTGTTACAAGTGACTTTGATGCCAAGGGGCAGTTACGCTTCCTTGAAGACCGCAAAGGAGCAACGTTCGAGTTTCGATATGATGCGCTCGGCAGACCAACGCACGTCATAACACCGCAAAACCTTGCCACTATAACCAGCTACAAAAAAAATGGGCGCCCGGCATCGATAACTGAACCAAGCGGCGATATAGCGACATTTAATTATAGCTCATCAACCGGGCGCCTCACTAATGTTGTCTACTCGGGCACCGGCGGTGGAACAGTCAACTACACTTCTTATGACTCAAACGGAAACATCCTGAGCCTAAACGAAAACGGAGGCAATGGTATTTCAAGGGCCTACGATGGGCTCAACAGGGTTACAAGTTACACATTTGGCGGCAATACCATCAACTACAGGTATTACCCATCAGGCAAAATCGCGAAATTAATTTACCCAGGCGGCACGGAAAGCGGCGTTGGACACGTCGAATATACCTACAACGCCGATGGACGACTTTATCAAGTCATTGACAAATTGAACAGCACGAGCAGCCCACGAACAACAACCTATTACTGGCATACTGATGGGCGCTTGCAATCCATTACTCGCCCAAATTTGACAACACGCATCATGAATTATGACTCAGTCGGCAGACCAGACGGCATCACTGAAAGTGCCGGTTTGCTCTGGACAATCGGTTACTGGCCAAGTGATGATATTCGAACTTTGGAAGTCACACCTGCCATTTCCGCCAGCCAGCTTTCAGAAGTCTCGAATGTCTCAATGACATTCAACACCTCGAACCAGCTTGAGACCTTTAATGGTCAGATTGTAGCGACCGATCTTGACGGAAATAGCTTAAGTACGCCATTGGGCGGGGTGAGTTTGGTTGCTTTGGGCTACGACAGCCGCAACCGGCTCACCAACGCAGGCTCAACATCCTATGCCTACAATGCGGAAAACAATCGAATTGGCATCACTTCGCCGGAGGAAACAACAACTCTCATCGTCGATCCGGAAGGGACGTTACCAAAAATCATCTCCCGCACAAAGAATGGGGAAACCACTCGCTATGTCTATGGCGCTGGGCTCCAGTATGAAGTCAATTCGAACGGGCAGGCAACCTACTATCATTTTGACCAAACAGGAAACACGGCTGCTTTAAGCAATCAGGCAGGCTCGATAATTGAAAGGGTCGCCTACTCTCCCTATGGTGTCATCCGCCACAGGCAGAGCGGTTTCGATACGCCATTTCTTTACGGAGGATTTTTTGGGGTAATGACCGACGCAAACGGGCTCATCAACATGCGGGCGAGGTATTACAACCCTGCAACGATGCGGTTTGTAAACAGCGACCCGGCACAGGATGGCCTGAATTGGTATACGTATGCCTCTGGCAACCCTATCATGTATGTGGATCCGGCGGGAGAATTTGCACAACTCATCTGGGGTGCGTTAATCGGAGTTGGTGTTCAGGGAGCCATTGATTTAGCTACGGGCCACCAGAGTTCGTTTGGCACTTATCTAGGAGCGGCGGCAGGAGGTGCACTGACCGGAGGGGTCAGCAGCATTGGTCGGGGCGTTGCTACCGCGGTGGCAAGCGGCGTGATCGGCGGGGCAACGAGTTCGGCAACACGGCAAATAGTCGATACCGGCCGCATCGACGCATCATCGGTTGCTGTCGAGAGCCTTGCGGGTGGCGCTGGCGGCGGAATCGGAAACAAAGTTCTTCCTGGCGCCTTAGGCTCCCTTTCGAACCAAACGAAAGGATGGATCGGTGAAACCACATCACTAGTGACCAATGTTTCTAGGGGCAATATTCCTGTGAATCGCCAGTTTGTCTCCGGAACGTATGCAGGAAGGACTCCTCGCTGGGATTGGGAAGTCAAGAATATTTTCACTGGTGGCTCTACGATTGTTGAAAGTAAGTTTGGAACTTCTGGATTGACCTCTGCTCAACGCGCAGCAAACCCCTATATTTCGAATCTTTCTGTTGAGAAATGGACCTATGGCTTTTGGGGTCAAGTCGGCGGTGCAGGGGGTGGAATAGGTGGATCCGCAGCTGGGAGAAAATAACCTCACGTTATGGCATCCGAAAAGTCGAAAGCCCGCAGAATTCTGTGTAATAAAATTGATCTCCATATAATTCCCATCTTGGTGGACCGAGGTTTTGTGCCTTTGAATAACCAAAGAGGAAGCCCACCCGCTTGGAGTCTTAATCGACAAAGGCAAGACGGTGGATATGATGCTATCCTCGTCATGCTGGAAGACGGATATCGTCCCCTTTTCGACGCCATCCTCAATATAATACCTAAACAAGGAATTCATCGGCCATGGGGAGAACATGTAGACCCGAGTCGTGCTACTGCCGCTGATCTGCCAGATCGTGCGGTAATGGTAGGGATCGCTTTCCGCAATCCGACGCTCCGAGCACTATTGCGATGGCAAGGTATTGGTTGGTTCGGGTTTAAGCCCCAGCGCAACGCTGCTATCAATATGCGTAGAGCAGAGGAGGCTTGCTCAGAATTCATTGGTTGCCTTGATCAAGCTGAACAATGGTTCCGTAGTGGAACGCTCGGTCCCAATCTGGTTAAGGAACATATTGGGGTTGTTCTGCAAAATCCCGGTGGGCAACCTCAGTCAACGGCGAGTGAAATGGAGTGAAACCTGCGTCCGGTTCGGACCGGGCACATGGGTAACAAATAAACCGGGAACATAGGTTCGGATGGTCCGTGGATCATTTTGTTGAAGCCAAGGCCGCAATGGTGGAGTTGATGCATTCCCGTGTCACGTGGTGACATGAAACTGAAGATCGTAGAGTCTCCGATAAATCCCGGAACTTTGAATCAATTCCTGATGCGTGCCGACTTCCTTCAGGCGTCCCTGCTCCAGAACAAGAATGCAATCGGCCTTGAGGATGGTTGAAAGTCGGTGGGCGATGGCAATCACCGTGCGGCCTTTGGTGAGGGTTTCCAAGGCGGCTTGGATGTGTTTTTCTGAGGTGGAATCAAGGGAAGAGGTGGCCTCATCGAGGAGGAAAATTGGCGCATTCTTCAGCACAGCTCTTGCAATGGAAAGACGTTGTTGTTGCCCGCCGGAAAGCATGCACCCTTTGTCGCCAATCACGGTGTCGTACCCATCTTTTTGGCTCACAATAAATTCGTGGGCATGGGCCAGACTTGCGGCTTGGATCACCTCTTCCGGTGTGGCCTCCAAGCGTCCATACGCGATGTTCTTTTGAATTGAGGCATGGAACAGGAAAGTTTCCTGCGTAACGATGCCGATCTGCTCGCGGAGGGAATCTTGGGTCAGACTTCGCAGGTCCTGTCCATCAATCAGCAAGCTGCCCGAGATGGGGTCATAAAACCTCATGATCAGCGAAAGCAGGGTGCTTTTGCCGGCACCACTCTCGCCAACCAGCGCATAGTATTTTCCACGCTCGAAACGAAAATTAAAATCTTGGAGCGCTGGAATTCCTTCGCGATAGGAGAAGTTGACATCACGAAATTCAATCTCGCCCTGACAGTGTTCGAGCCGCTTGGCATCGGGGGCATCTGCGACTGTGGGTTTCAGGTGGATCATCTCAAAAACACTTCTGATCACGACATGCGTTCTTGTGAGAATCAAGTGAGTCTTGCTTAGCGTTTTTAAAGGCTGATAAAGCAGAAAAACGCCCACGCAGAGCGCGATAAACGTGCTGCCCTCCATTCCCACCGAATACACATAATATAACCCCAACGCGATTCCAATGGCCGCCAGGCTCTCGATTACTGGGGCCGTGCATTCCATGATTCGCTTGACCCGCATTTGCTGCTGGAATTGTGCGCGGCTGGACGCATTAAAACGGGCGACTTCGTGCTGCGTGCGAGAGAAGGATTTGATGACTTTGATGCCTCCAATCATTTCGTGGAGAATCACCATCATTTCGCGGCCTTCTCCCTCCTCACTGCGTGCCACCATCCGCATTTTTTTCCCAAGGTAAATGGCCGGTCCCACGACACAGGGCAGGAGAATCAAAGCCCCAAGCGTGAACATCCAGTCCAACCGAAACAAGACGATCATTCCCGATATCAACGTGGCGGGCTGAGAAATCATTTGCGTGTTGAGGATGGTCAGAACATTTCTCACCTCCCGAGTCTCGTTAACAACTCGCTGAAACAAATTGCCGGCCTTGGCTTCATTAAAAAAATCCAAAGATTGGGCAGTGATTTGATCCATCAACTTTGCGCGAATATCAATGAGCACTTTCTGACTGGTCCACTCACTGCAGTAGCCATTCAAAAAATCCAAAACACTTCGAAGTAGCATCACGGCGGGAATCAGGAGGCAGGCGACTGCGACGATCATGCCCTTGGAGATTTCATCAAGGTGCAGAACATTCAGCGCGAAGTGTTCCAGCGGCGCCGCCATCACACCCAAGTTCGCCTTTTCGGGACTGCCTCCGCTCGAAAAAACGACCTGCCCAACAAAGTTGATGATAAACGGGATCGATCCGCTCACGACCCCGAAACCCAATCCACACAGCGAGCCAAGGATCAGAACTTTGCGGTAGGGTTTGAGATAACCGGCCAACTCGCGGTAGGGCCCAAGATCGGCCCAGAGTTGCTTCAGCGAAAATTTCCCTTGTGACATGAAGGGACAGGTTAACAAGCGCCCACTACACTGACAACACCGCCGCTTGAGATATCAAACCCGCAAAAAATGCTTCTTTTTAGCGGTCTGGATTCATGGTAGATAAGAGTATGGACTCGCGTGTCGTCAAACCCCAGTTGCCGGTAAAACTCCTTGTCAGCGTCATCCTCCTGGCAATTGTGATCATGGGTTTTTTGGTATTTGCCCTGCGAAGCACCCAGGGAATCATCAGTGATGCCACCATGAGAGGCACTGTCGTTTCGAAGGAATTTATTCCATTGGTCGCGGAAGAAAAACAAATCACCATGGGGAGTGATGGCAGCATTAAGGCCTCGACCTCGGAAGGAGAATTCATTCTGATGGTTGAAGTTCCTCAAGACGATGGAACAAAAGTCCCCTACAAAATATGGATGCCGGACCGCGTTCAATACGATGCCGTGGAGGTTGGTGATTCCTTCGACGTGGGCCCGCGTTTGGTGAAGTGAAGGCTGTGGATTTCCCTCAGACTTCCAGAATTATTTTTGCCTCCGTCGCATCAAAGATTGAACAACTTCGCATCAGGCATGTCTCACACCCTGTAATCACATTGTAAATTTTCCACTACCTTTATGAGCACCCTCGAAAAACAAATAGAATCCGAAGTCAAAGAAGCCCGTCAGTGGGTTGAACCCCTTCTTTTAGAAGTTGGCAAAGTGGTTATCGGCCAGAAAAAATTGGTTCATCGCCTGCTCACCGGCCTGCTTTGTAATGGTCATGTGCTGTTAGAGGGCGTTCCAGGTTTGGCCAAAACTCTCACCGTCCGCACGCTGGCAGGTTGTATCCACACGGGTTTCCAACGCCTGCAATTCACCCCCGACCTTCTCCCCGCTGATTTGGTTGGAACACTGATCTACAATCCCAGAGACAGCGAGTTCACGACCAAGTTGGGACCCATTTTTTCGAATCTGATTCTCGCCGATGAAATCAACCGCGCTCCAGCCAAGGTTCAGAGTGCCTTGTTGGAAGCGATGCAAGAGCGTCAGGTCACCATCGGAGACACGACCTATCCGTTGCCGGATCCGTTCTTGGTTTTGGCCACGCAGAACCCCATTGAACAAGAAGGAACCTACCAACTTCCCGAAGCCCAGTTGGACCGCTTTATGTTGAAGGTCACAGTTGGGTACCCAACACGTGAAGAAGAACGCGGGATTCTTGACGCCATGGCTACCTCTTCGCCGCGGCTGGAAGTGCAGCCTGTTGTGACAGCCGAAGAAATCATTCGTGCCAGATCTTTGGTGAATGCCATTTACGTGGATGACCGCGTGAAGGATTACATCGTGGATGTGGTTTTTGCCAGCCGTGACCCTGCAGCCTACAAACTCAAACTCGACGGGCTGATTCGTTATGGAGCAAGTCCCCGGGCCACCATTTATCTGACGCTGGCTTCCAAGGCCCTGGCCTTCATTGCCGGACGCAGTTATGTGACCCCGCAGGATGTCAAAACTATCGGCTTGGATGTCCTGCGTCACCGCATCGGTGTGAGTTATGAGGCCGAGGCTGAGTCGATCACCAGTGAGAACATCGTCGAAAGCATCTTTGCCGGATTGCCAGTTCCCTGATCCCAAGCAGATCGGCCTCCGCCCCACGCAACTCTCAAGCGGCGATTATTTCGCCAACCAGGACGATGATTAAAAATCCACAGGAAATTCTAAAAAAAATCCGACGCCTTGAACTCAAGACGCGACGGTTGGTGAACTCTTCGTTCGCCGGCCAATACCACAGCGTCTTTAAAGGCCAGGGGATGAATTTTGAGGAGGTTCGCGAATATTCGCCGGGAGATGAGATTCGTTCGATTGACTGGAATGTGACGGCTCGCATGAACACGCCCTACATCAAAAAATTCACTGAGGAGCGTGAGATGACGGTTATGATAGTCCTCGATGTGAGTGCTTCCGGCGCTTACGGAAGTGTCGAACTTAGCAAACGGGAGATGGCCGCCGAGGTGGCTGCGATCCTGGCCTTCAGCGCCATCAACAACAATGACAAAGTGGGGCTGCTTCTTTTCACGGATCGAGTTGAGCTGTTTATTCCTCCCAAAAAGGGGCGTCAGCACACCCTCCGGCTGATTCGTGAGATGCTCTATTTTCAGCCTGCAGGGCAGGGGACCGATGTTTCCGAAGCGCTCAGGTATGTGAACCGGGTGCTGAATCGCAAGGCGGTGGTTTTTGTGATCTCCGATTTTCTTGCGCCTGATTTTTCCAAGCCTCTCACGGCAGCCAGTCGGCGTCATGACGTGGTAGCCATGCCGGTTTATGATCCGGGTGAAGAATCGCTGCCGGATATTGGTCGCGTGACCTTTGAGGACGCGGAGACCGGGGAATTGATGGAGATCGACACAGGCAGCAAAAAAATTCGTGCAGGGTTTGCCGCCGCTGGGGAGAAGCAGCGGAAGTCCGTTGAGAAGTTGTTTGCCTCTCGCCGAATTGATTCCGTCACCCTGGCCACCAATCAAGATTATCTGATTGCCTTGAGAGCATTTTTCGACCGGCGGGAGAGGAGGCTGGCCGCATGATGCCCCAAGCAACACCTGCTCCGATTCATGATATCACGGGCGCTCTCGCGATCCCTTCCTATTCCGTGCCACTAATGATTGGAGGCGCTGCGGCCGTTGTGATCATGGCCCTTTTTGCGCTTTGGTTTTTTGGGTTGCGCACTCGCAAGCCCCAACTCACGGCCAAACAAAAAGCGTTGGCTGCCCTTGCTGCGCTTTCCCAGGCTCCCGGCGAGGCTTATGACTTTGGCATTCGGGTTTCGGATGTCCTTCGCACTTATATTCGTGATGGATTTGGTCTTGATGCCATTAATCAGACGTCCTTGGAATTTTTGACAAGTCTGCGTGATCATCAGGTTTTTGATACCAACGAGAAGGCGTCACTGGCTGCGTTTCTGGAAGCGTCAGATTTGATCAAGTTTGCCCGCAAGGATGCAGCATCTGATGAACTGCAAATGCTGTTGGACACTGCCAAGCGACTCGTGAATGCCGAAGGGGAAAAAAAACCATGACTCAGGCCGGCCCCGAACAATTTGGTTTTGCCCATGCCTGGGTGCTTTGGTTTCTGCTCATCCTTCCCATCCTGGCCGTGTTGAAAGGTCGGCTGGGCGGCACCCCCTCAGTGGTGTTTTCATCCACTGCCAATCTCGCGGCCCTTGGTCGCCGCAGGAAATCGCGGGCCGGGGCGTTGCTGGCTCTCCTCTCACATTTGGCATTGGCATGTTTCATCATTGCCATGGCAAGGCCGCAGTTGGGAAGCACGCTGACCCGCACCCAAGCCAGCGGAGTGGATATCATGATTGTCCTTGATGTTTCTCGATCAATGCTTGCGGAGGATTTCACGATTGGCAGCAGCCGTGCCAACCGGATTGATACGGTGAAGCTCGTCACGGAAAAATTTATCCGCTCCCGCCCAAATGACCGGCTTGGGATTGTGGCCTTTGCAGGACGTCCTTATCTCGTCAGTCCGCTGACCCTTGACCACGACTGGTTAATTGCCAATTTGGACCGCCTGCAAATCGGTCTGGTTGAAGATGGAACGGCCATTGGTTCGGCGTTGGCATCAGCTGGAAATCGCCTGAAGGATAAAGAAGCAAAAACAAAGATCATCGTCCTGCTCACCGATGGAGATAATAACGCCGGACGCGTGACTCCGCTAACAGCCGCAGAAGCGGCCAAAGCTCTTGGCATTCGTGTGTATGCCATCGGGGCAGGTAGCAATGGCCTTGTGCCATTTCCGGTTCAGGACGTGTTTGGCAGAACTTCTTATCGTCCCGTCAAAATGGAATTCCAAGAGGAGGGATTGCGTCAAATTGCCTCCATCACCAATGGCGAATACTTCCGCGCCACGGACACCAAATCCCTCGAACGTGTCTTCGATTCCATCGACAAGCTTGAAAAAACCAAAGTGGAGGTCGAAAAGTTTTCCCAATACCGCGATCTTTTTCCCTGGCTGCTCGGCATCGGGCTCGGGCTGCTGGGTCTGGAAATCGCACTTTCCCAAACCTTATGGAGACGACTTCCCTGACCTTTCAATCCCCGGCATGGTTTGCCGCTCTGGCTCTGGTCCCGGTCTTTTGTGGCCTCCTGATCTGGGCGCAGATCCGATCTGAACGCCTAATTTCCCAGGTGGTCGCACCGCGTCTGCGCGAACAACTCGCAGGAGCCGTAAGCAAGGGCTTGCGCATCTTTCGTGCGATATTGGTGTTGGCAGCTTTT
>JBGTLQ010000141.1:0-11381 GCA_041744075.1 Terrimicrobiaceae bacterium | reverse complement strand
TTGTTGCAACAAACCGCATTGGTAATATTAGAAGAATCAGACTGATAATCGCAGCCCCCCTCGGGTTTGGTTGTGCCTCCTTAGGACAGCTTTATGTTGTGAGAATCCCTCACGAGACTGGCCACCATCGTGACGAGCCCGCCTGGATCCACAGGCTTTGCCAAATGTTTTTGGAACCCAGCACTCAAAGCTTTGGTCGAGTCCTCTGAACGGGCATAAGCGGTGAGAGCTACCGCCGGTATCGTACGTTTGGGAGTTGATAAAGCCCGCACGTTCCGAATGAAACTGTATCCATCCTGTTCCGGCATGCCGATATCACACACCAGAACATCGAAATTAGAACTTTGCAAAAATGCAAGGGCCTCTTTGGCTGATGAGGAGGTGATGACGGATGCGCCCGATTGCTCCAGCACATGACGGGCCAATGTGCGAGCATCAGCCTCGTCGTCGATGACCAATACGCGGAGGCCGACAAGGCAGTTGGTCGGGGGTGCTGGCCGTTTTTCTTCCTGTGGCACATCTTGCCGATGTGGCTGACCCTCGGGCTGCGGCAAAACGCCTCCAAGAGGCAGGCACACGGTGAATGTCGCGCCCTGACCTTCCCCATCGCTTTGGGCTCGCACTGACCCACCATGCAACTCGATGAGCTGCTTCACGATGGCCAAGCCGAGACCGAGTCCTCCATAACGACGGGTGTTGGTGGCGTCGGCCTGCTGGAAGCGATCAAAAACATGTGGCAAAAAGTCGGGTGGTATTCCCTGACCCGTATCCGCAACTCCGACTTCCACATGGCGACCATTCTGCTTCAGACTGACGTGAAGTTGGCCGTCTTTTTCCGTGAATTTGATGGCATTGTTCAAGAGGTTGCAAAACACCTGCCGCAAACGATTGGGATCACCAAGAACCGGTTCAATGAAAGGCTCGAACGTCCGGTGGATAGGAATGCCCTTGGCATCCGCGGCTGTTTGCATCGTCTCGATGGATTGAGACAGGACTTCTTGCAAGTCGAAATGCTGCACGTTCAGCCTGACTTTGCCGGATATAATCCGGCTCATGTCCAGCAAGTCCTCAATGATTTGGGTTTGCGCACGGGCATTCCGTTCGATGGTTTCCAAGCCCGTGCGGAGGTCCTTGCCTTGGGTTGGGTGTTTTTGCAGAATGGTGGACCAACCCAGAATCGCATTTAGTGGCGTTCGCAGTTCATGACTGAGAGTCGCCAAGAATTCATCTTTCATCCGACTTGTGCGTTCTGCTTCTGCCCGTGCGGCCTTTTCGCTTAGAAAAAGATTCTCCCTTTCTTGCTGGCCGTGCATTTCCTCCGTGATATCAATCCCGTGTACCAAAATCCCGGAACATGATCCGTCCTGGTCCTTAATCGGTTGGTAAACAAAGTCCAAAATGACTTCCTCCAATGGGTCGCCTGGGACTTTTTGCAACATCAGCGAAGTTTTTTTCCCAATATAAGTTTCCCCCTTTTCATAAACTGAGTTGAGAATACCAAGGAAGCCCTGAGAGACGACCTCAGGAAGGGCTTCTGCTACGGGTTTTCCCAAGATATCCCGTCTGCCTATTAATCGGCAATATTGGTCATTCACAAAATCAAAAATATGATTTGGCCCAAGCACGATACACATAAACGCCGGCGATTGCATGAAGGCGGTCTTTAGCCGCGATCTTTCCATCTCAATTCGCTGACGAGTGGATTCCGCTTCGAGGGTCGCTTCAATATGACGGGCCACCAGCCAGAGAAAATCCCGGTATTCCCTGTCAAGTTCAAGGCGGGAGCTGACTCCGAGAACCACCGCAGCCGTGGGGCCTGATTCTTCGATGCGAATTGGAAAAACCATGGCCTGGGGGGACAACAGGGAGGAGGATTCCCTGCTCACGACCACGGCTTCCTGGGTTCGCCTTGCTTCACCAAGCGGCCACGGGATACTACCCTCGTCGAGAGATATAATGGATGGAGCAAGCAGGGTATCGCTTGAGCTGGTTTGTGCAATCAAGGTCGCTGTCCGTCCATCCGGCTCAAATTGATAAACCAAAGCAAAGGGGATATCCCGCGGGTTTTGAGCGAGAACTTGTAGGGGCTCATCCAGAGCTTGGGGTGACGCTTTTGCGTTGAGACCCAATTTGCTAAGGGTCGCCAGGCGACGGCGACTCAGCACTTTTTTGGTGGTTTCATCGCACGCACAAAAGATGCCCTCGACTTTGCCATCCCGCGAGCGAATGGGACCATACGACCATGTGACATACGTCTCTTCCTCAAAGCCTTTTCGCGTCAACAAGAGCAGCGAATCCTCGGAATACGTGGGATTTCCGGTCCGCATCACCTCATCCAGCATGGGTCCAATTTGATCCCAAATTTCTGCCCAACATTCCTTCCCTGGGCGGCCCAAGAAGTGGGGATGACGCTCCGGGCCCAAAAGGGGTCGATAGGCGTCATTGTAAAACCGGAGATATTCAGGCCCCCACCAGATTTCCATGGGATATCGGGATCCGAGGAGAATATTCACCGCATGGAGCAGGGAATCCGGCCATGTATGAGATTCTCCCAAAGGAGATTGAGCCCAATCCTTTTCTCGAATCAATCGGGACATCTCACTTGAGCCGGGAAAAAGGTTGTGTAGGTCTGACATGGCAGGCTGCGATTTGTCGCTGCTGATTCTTGTATCGGCGGAAACAGCGAAATGAGTGCCTTTAAACGTTATTCTTTCATATTATTCTACATTCCATCCAAAAATAATTGCCTAGGTGGACGTTTCAGATGCCAACAAAAGGGCGCAAGCCCTTGCTGGGATGCGATAATACGGTATGAACAACAATCAGGCTGGCAGAATTCAAATTCATGGCAATGGGATCGGCGGACTCACCGATGAGTTGGTCGAAAAACGTGCGGAGGAAATTGCCCGGATTGATGGACGGCGTCATGTCGGTGAACAGGATCGAGTCGCAGCCCTTGAAGAACTCCAAAACCCCGGACCTCCGCCTTCTCCTGAAGCGGATGAGAGGACTACTCCAGTGGGGCTGTGGAGTCAGGCTGAAGCCTCCAAAGCCCATCGGGGGGTTCAAACGGACCTTGAGGACGGGCAGAGTGCGGCGGAACAACTCGTGAACGAAGGCGTTGAAGAAGCGGATCGCGATCAACGCCTTTCCGCCAGCGAAGAAAAGCTTGAGGATTAAGAACTCTTTTTGGCCAAGGATCCCGTGTTCTCATTGTCCAAAAACGCTCCAATTAGGTCATCAAGGAGATCGGGAGAGGTTCCAGCCTCGATTTCGATCTCAACAATCTGCTGATGATCCGGGCCGCGTTTGCCCATGATTTCCGGTGGTTGCCAAGCAGTGATGCCTTTGCTTTCCAGAAAGGCGAGAAACGCATTGGCCTGGCTCCCCTCCACATGAAAACTCGGAGTTGATTGCTCGTGGGTTGGAGGAATGAGGATAATTTTTTGTGGCTGCATGACAGGGAATCGTATGTCGCATCCGCAGGACGTGTCCTTCTTCTTCGTATTTCTTTTTTTGCCAATGATGCACCTGCTACGGCCTCGGGATGCGAAGTCCCTGCATGATCACGAAGGACCCTAACGAAAGCCACAATTTTCCACCCATCCAATCCCGCACGGAACGTCGATACCATTGTGTATGAAAACATTAACCATTCTTTTCTCAGCTGTCGCAGTCTCCGTCTTATTCGTAGCCTGTGAAGATAAAACTCCGCAGGTCTCGGAGAAACCAACCGCGGAAACCGCAAACGTCGAAACAACACGTTTGGGGTCAGCAATTGATACTTACATTCGCACCCCCAACAACTCCCAATCCGCCAGCGTTGACGAAGCGTTTGCCGAGCTGGACGGCGAAATCGCGGAGTTGGATCGACAAGTGGCAGGTGCTTCCGGAGAGCAACGTTCGGAAGCCAAAGCCAAGGCCGACAACCTTCGCGAATACCGTGACAAGGAGCGTGTGCGCTACACCGAGGCTCAAGCTCGTGCCAGAGCCCAAGCCGTCAAAGAGGAAACCGCGAAGTTGGGAGACCGGGTGGAAGAGGGAGCCAAAAGAGCCGGCGAAGGGGTTAAGGACGCCGCTGAGGCAGTGAAGGACAGTGCGGAGAATGCTGTAGATGCCGTTAGAGGAGAATAGACCTTGATTGCATTAGTTTCTGCCAAAAAGGTCTGAATGCGATTTAAGTCGGTATTGTATGGAGAAAAATAGTCAATTGCCGGAGCAATATCTCGACGTGGAATTGGTGAGCAAAGATCTCCAACAAGTTCGGCGTGAGGTGGAAAATCTGATCTTGCAGTTCGAACAGATTGCCGACTTGGTGGAGAAAATCGAATACGAAGGCAAAACAATCAACGTCCGTGAATTCTTTCAGCGCGCAATAAGCCGCTACCAACTCGAACGCGAAGAAAGCCTTCATCATCAGCTCCCCAAAAAACCTCACCTTTCACAGGCCGATCTTTCAGGGACAAGGATTATCACCGTGGAGGACAATGAGGATATTAGCACGCTGCTCACAATCATTTTAGAGGCCGCCGGCGCGGAGGTCTCTCGAGTTTCCTCCGCCAAGAGGGCCTTGGAATTGCTTGATCAAAGAACATTCACGGCCATTGTCAGCGATATTGGCATGCCGGAGATGAATGGTCTTGAGTTTATGCGCCGACTGCGGGAGCGGGGAAATATGACCCCTGCAATCGCCCTTTCAGCTTACGCAACCCCGAAGGACAAACAAGCGGCGATGGATGTGGGCTTTGATCATTTTCTGGCCAAACCGGTGCATCCAGCCAAGCTTGTGATGGGTATTGCCCACTTGGTGACAAACGATGGTTTGGCAAACAACGAAATTGAGTCGAAAGAGTAAAGGGGTCAGGGCTTCGGATGTTGCTTGATCAAAACGTCAAACACCCGGCGCTGCATTTCTGCACGCGCCGGGTGTGACTTTTCTTCGAAGTTAGGGAAGATTATTTCTCTGTGACGGAGGAAATATCTTCGAGTTGGTTGCGTTCGAGGATGGCGCGGATCTCTTTTGTGCGGTCCGAGTCAGAGACATGAACAGCGACGAGATACCCGCCATTTTTGATCCGATCCTCATAGACCTTGGCTTCGAGCTCTGGGATGCCCATGCCGACCAAGGCACCGACGACCCCGCCGGCTGTGGCTCCCACAGCTGCACCGCTAAGGGCCGCCATGATGGGACCGGCTGCGATGAAAGGACCGACACCTGGAATGGCCAGCGCTCCAATGCCAGCCAAAAGACCAAGCGTCCCGCCGACGACTCCTCCGCTGACAGCTCCGGTGGTGGCACCCTCGGGGGCTTTGGTGGCTTTGACGGTTCCAGTCTCTGGAGCTCCGCCGGATTCAGGGATCAGAACGGAAAGATCCGTTGTGGGGATTCCGCTGGCTTGGAGGTCTTGTACGACCGTTTCAACTTGCTGTTGGCTGCTTGCGATACCGATGATGGATTTTGACATAATATTTGGTTTTGTTGGTTTTGGTTTGAACCGGGGATACCGGATCAGGGTTTTTTGACTTCGAGTTCGTTGGTGACAGTGGTGGCACCAGCTTTTTTGGCGTATTCAGCGATGGCCGTTTTTTCGGCTTCTGTATCGACAGGACCGCGTAGGGTGACCACACCGGCCACGGTGATAATTTTTACATTTTTAGCCGTCATGGACAGGTCATCATCAGCAACCACCATTTTGCGGGCGTCTGCTGTGATTTTGATGTCAGCCGGTTCGTTGGATTGATCGATGGGTGTCAGCGTTTCGCCGTCACGGTCACGTTCGTTTTTGGAAGTGTTGTCCTTGTCATCCGTTTGCCCGAAGGCATGAGTGGCAAGGGCCGCCGCACAGAGAAGAGTTAGAGGAATTTTTTTCATAGGTTTGTGTGTTACAACGTTCTTATCGGCGACAAGGAACGCCTTGGTTGTGGCACTAGCCTTTGATCAGGGTTCCCCTTTCGGGGAGGCCCCTGTCTGGGAAAAGAATTTGCAAGTCGGCTTTATCCGGTGTCTCTAATGGATTCAATGATTCTATGACTGATCGTACCTTCCAGCAATTCGTGGCTTTAAGCAGTCATTTTGCCGCCCGGCGTTCCCAGATTATGGAGGCTTGGCGGAAGGCTTCTGAGGAAGACCCTGATCAAACGACGGCGGACTCGCTAACGCAGTCCCAGTTCAACGACCATATGCCGCAGGTGCTTGAGGCGCTTGAGAAGAGGCTGGCTTCTCCTCGCGGTGGAAACTTGGGCCGCATTGCTGACAACCAACAAAAGCTGGAGGAAATGAAACACGGCCAGCATCGCTGGCAGCAGGGATACCGACTGCGCGAGGTGACTCGGGAGTGGGGGCATTTGCATTTTTGCCTTTGCCATGAGCTCACGATATTTGAGGCCTCGCATCCGGATGTTGAGCCGGAAACCATCACCGAGGCGCACTATGAGTTGATCCGCTTTGTGAACGCCGCCATCAATGAAAGCCTTTCCCAGTATGTGCAAATGGAAGAGGAGACGGCGGCGGGTCGGGCGTGTGAT
This sequence comes from Terrimicrobiaceae bacterium, assembly GCA_041744075.1. GTDB lineage: Bacteria > Verrucomicrobiota > Verrucomicrobiia > Chthoniobacterales > Terrimicrobiaceae > JAJTZA01. The sequence goes on along the minus strand of JBGTLQ010000141.1, from coordinate 4,856 downwards.
TTGGAACGAGCCATCGCTGAACTTGCGGAAATGGAGCGTCAGCGCGGAAGCTTGTTTCGCGAGGCCGTTCACGACTTGGGGGGCAGCATGCAAACGGTGACCTCGGCTGCTTCGATTCTGGGTTATTCCCACCTGCCTGAGGAGCGCCGTGCCATGGTGGTGGACACCATTGAGCGCGGCGTGAAGACACTGCGTGGAATGTTGGGTGAACTGATGAGTCTTGCCCGGCTTGAGGCCGGGCAGGAACAACGGAATCTTTTACCTTTTGATGTGGCAGAATTGCTCAAGGAGCTTGGCTCCGTTTCTCAAACGTTCGCCTCGGAGAAAGGCCTGGTTCTTGAGGTGGCAGGGCCAGATCCACTTTTGGTCGAGGGCGATGCTGAAAAAGTGCACCGCATTGCGCAAAACCTGGTGATTAATGCTCTCAAATACACAAAGAGCGGATGCGTAAAGCTCAACTGGGGACGTGAGGGTGATGAGCATTGGTGGCTGATGGTTAAGGACACGGGTCCAGGTTTGTCAGAAGGACCGGGATCGCCGATGGTGGAAAGATTGAAGGGTGCCACGGAAAGTGCCCGTGAGTCCGATGAACGGACAGTGCAAGCTGGCGGGCGGAGCACACATGTTCTACCCCCATCATCCGGTGGCCCGGCAACAACCGAGCCCCAGCAAAACGGAGAAGGGATCGGTTTGGCTATTGTGAAACGGCTCTGCGACTTGCTCAATGCCAGCATGGAGTTGGCGAGTTCGTCGGAAGAGGGCACCACGTTCCGGGTTCTCATACCCATTCGTTACGACTCGAAGAGCGAGTAGGCGAACCGAAAGGTCAGACATCCCACAGAGACCAAAAAGTGGGCGGTCAAGGGACTGCCGCGCCCTACCTTGGGAAAAAACGCACTGGCGCCCGTGCGAAGCGCCCCGTTGCTGGTAGGGCTGGGCAGTCTCCGCCTTCGCCAAGGCTTCGGCGGGACAAGCCTTGACCGCCCTTTTGTCTCTTATGTCGCAGAATGGATGGTCACCCCCTGCGCCTTCATAAATTTTTGGACCTTGGCTGGCGGGGTTTGATCGGTGACCCAATCATGGAAATCCGGCCACTTGGCAAAGGTGACCGTGCTGGGTTGCTGCCATTTGCTAAAGTCTGCGAGAAGGATGTGGCGCTGGGAGCGCTCGAGGATTGAGCGTTTTATTTCGGCTTCTGAAACCTCGGTGGTGGAACACTCCTTGTTGTCCATGCCTGAAGCTCCGAGCAGGGCAAAGTCCGTATGGAGAAAGGCAAGTGCCCCCAACGCCGCTCCGCCCACAAGTGCTCCGCTGAGGCGCCGCAGTTCCCCTCCAACGCACAGGAATTCCGCTTGTCCATGCAAGGCAATCGAAGTGAGGGCCACGGAATGGGTCACAAGGCGCAGGTCATTGCGACCAAGCAGCACCCGACCAGCCTCCAAACACGTGGAACCCGCATCCACGTAAACACTTGAGCCGGGAGGGATGAGAGAATTTACTTTTTTGGCGATGGCTTTTTTGGCGCTGCTATGACGCAGCAAACGCTCGTCAAAAGAAATCTCGGACCGCACATAGGCGGGGTCCAACACGCCGCCATGGACACGCAAAATGTCACCCGATTTTTCAAGTTCTGTGAGGTCCCGTCTTAGCGTGGCCGGGGAGACCTCCACCAAATCCTGCAACTCCGCAAAGCTGAGTCGGCGATGTTCTCTGACGATCTTCTTAATCGCGTGGTGACGTTCTTGAGCAAACATGGCAATTTCAGAGTTGGTTGTTTCCCTGTTTAAGGAAAGGCCAAATGTCCGTGCTGGGTGCCAATCGCGAGCGCTTCGGTGGACGTAACGACGCCGCCGGAAGTTGTGGCATGACGCAAGCAGGCTGCGGCGGCACAGACGCCCAAAAGAAGATTTTGCTGCATGTCCGACTTGTCATGCAGACCATACAGAAGGCCGGCCGCAAACGCATCCCCCGCCCCGGCGGCTCCGACAATTTGATCTGCAGGAAGTTTTACCCGCCCCTGCCAAACCTCGCGGCCATCCGCTGATCGGGCATACGCGCCTTCCGGCAAGTGAAGGATCACCCATTCGCGCACCCTGCGGGAAAGCAAAGTGCTCGCAGCTTCACGGAGTCCCTCCGTGAGATATTTTTCGTTCGCATCCCGCACGGCAATCGCTGTGACACGTGAGGCTTCGAGTTCATTGCAGATCAACACATCAATTTCGGGCAGTGAGGGATTCACGATGTCGCTGTAATCAGGACGTTCCACACTCACCAAATCCACGACCCTGCAAAAGCCCCGCTCACCAGCCGTCTTTAGGATTCCTGCCGCCACGGTCCCATGATGCGGGTCGTGGGCATCCAACGTGTCGAGCAGAAGGAGGTAGCCGAGATAAAGGATTTTGCCGCTCATTTTTTCCCACGGAAAGTGTTCCGAGTTCAGAAACCGATTCGCCCCGCGCTGATGGAAAAACGTGCGTCGTCCGGTGGACTGCACGGTCATCACATCGGTGTACGATGTCGATTCTGAGGGATGACGGGCCAGCAGGTCGGTCGTGATTTTTTGTGATCGGCATTGGTCAACAATCCAATCGCCCTCCGCATCCTTTCCAATGAGCCCCAGCCCATGCAGAGGAAAAGGCGCCCCCAACTTCGCCAGATTGACGAGGATGTTAAACGCTCCTCCGCCATTGTTTTTCTCCTGCGAACTGATATTCGCCAACGTGTCTTGCGAAGGATAGACGTCGATCAACTTGGTGGTATCAACAATCCAATTCCCTGCACCAATAAGCCCTGATTTCATTTCAAACCCTCGCTAATCAAACGGATGGTGGCTGGCTCATCTTCCTCGACTCCCGGATAACGCCCAATATTGGGGTTCACAAAAAAGTTGTCATTTTGGTCATCGTTCGCAGTTGAGACTTCGCCGATAATGCACTCCTCGGAGAGCGGATAAAATCCGTGATAAACACCGGGGATGAGGGTCACCCGCGAACCAGCTGGAAGTTCGATGATTGTGCCCGAAGCCACATCATGGGCCTCGTGGTTAAGAGGAACATTCACAAGGCTTGTGTTTGCGGTGTCAGGGTGGCCATTCCAAACCTGCACGGCCAGAGTTCCCCAACGGCAGATGATGTCTTCCTTTTTTTGACGATGGGTGTGAGCGGGAGTTGTCATCCCCTTTTGGGCGTACATTAGCTTCTCACAATATTCGGGTTCTTCGGCAAGGTTCACAAGAAGCAGCCCAAACTTGCGCCAATCCCCCAATCCAAAATCTGTGACATCCCAACGTGGACGCGGTGGGAGTGCCCATCCATGGGATTCAAAACACGAAGTGGCCGAGGCAATGAGGGAATTGATTTCGCTGCGTTTCATCGGGAGGGTCTGTGAACTATTTTAGTGAAGGCCTTAAATGAGCGATCATGATTATCTATCAGCAACTCAATCATGGCGTCAAACGTTTTTCTGAATTCCCACCGTCAATGAACGCCAATGAACGACTTGGCCTCCCCCCTCGCCAGCAATGCGAGCGAGCAAGGCCGGGCGAAAAATCGCCGGGTGGAAATGGTCGATATGGGCGGTGCCAAAAAATAAGTGCCTTACAGTCCGGTTAGGCATCCAGCCCATCCCCGGCTATTTGGATGGCAGGGCAGTAGTGAGCACGGCAGCAAGATCTGACGGCTTTAGCGGTTTGTTCAGATAGGTGTTCATTCCTGCGTCGAAACAGCGCTGACGGTCGGCCAGAAAAACATTGGCGGTGAGGGCGGAGATGAAGGTGGGTTTTCCATTGGGCCGAGATTTTTCAAGAGCCCGAATTTTCTGTGTCGCTTCAATGCCGTCCATTTCGGGCATCTGCAGATCCATGAGCACAAAATCGGGGCGTTCTTTACGGTAGGTGTCCACGGCGTCGCGCCCATTTTTTGCGGTGAGGGGTTCATAGCCGAGTCTTCGGAGGAGAAGGACAATGAGGTTCAGGTTCATTTTGTCGTCCTCGACCACGAGAATGCGAAGAGGGTTCTGTCGGGCGAATCCGGCGTCGAGTTCGGAGGTCGGACTTTCTGTCACTGCGCAGGGCTCAGGTTCGGTCGTTCCATTTGGAAGGGTTAGTATGAACTCTGAACCTTGCCCGGGCTGGCTGCGAACGGTGATCGTTCCACCAAGGAGTTCGGCGAAGCGTCGAGAGATCGTAAGGCCCATTCCGGCACCGCCATGACGGCGGGAAATGCTGGAATCCGCCTGTGTAAAGGGTTGGAAAATCATGTCAATCTGTTCAGGCGAAATGCCAGCCCCGGTGTCCTTGACAAAAATTTCGCAGCTTTCCGGCGTTGCTGCCTTGCGCAAGCCGAGGGTCACGGATCCACTCTCGGTAAACTTGATGGCATTGCCTGCAAGGTTCAGCAATATTTGCCGGAGACGCCCGGCGTCACTTTCGAGACAGGTGGGAACATCCTCAGCGAACGCTAGATGGAGCTTAAGTCCCTTGGCATCCGCCTGATGGACGAGCAGCGTCTGGATATCTTTGAGAATCCCTTTGAGATCGAACCGACTATTCTCGGTCAGAAGCTGCCCGGCCTCCAAGCGGCTGAAATCGAGGACATCTCCCAGGATGCGCAACAAGGCCTCACCACTTGATGTGATGGTTTTCGCGTAGTCGAGGGATTCGGCGGGAAGACCAGGTGTTTGTGTTAGGAGTTCGGAAAACCCAAGAATTCCATTTAGGGGGGTCCGGATTTCGTGGCTCATCACGGCGAGAAATTCGTTTTTTGCGCGTTCACCCGCCCGGGCTTTTTCCGAGAGTTCCTGTTCTTGCGCCAGAGCAAAGGCGAGCTTTTGCTCCCGCATCCTTTCCTCGGTGACAT
>JBGTLQ010000140.1:0-101343 GCA_041744075.1 Terrimicrobiaceae bacterium | reverse complement strand
TCACGAGTGTCCGGTTATAAGTGCCACAGCATCAGTTGGTTAGAATCTAATGGTTGCAAATCTATGAAGTCGTTTTCTGTAAGTAGTTCATTTAGAGGAACTTTCTCAAACGGGTGAACGCTTAACATCTGCAAAGTTCTGTGCAAGGTTCCCGGCAAGTTCAGTTGCTTGTGAATGATGGCCACCATCAAGTAAACGCTCACAGCAATCCAGATCTGAGTCTTCACAGCATTGGGGCTCGTCCCATAATAGTGTTTGATTCGAAGGTGACCCTTGATCCATCGGAAAAACAATTCGATGCGCCAACGCAATTGATAAAGATAGGCCACGGTCAGTGCCGGAATGTTGAGGTTGTTGGTGAGAAAGACCAAGTCGCGCTGGGTTTCCTTGTCGAAGTATCGGACCTTGCGCAGGAGTGCCGGGAAGTCCGTCCGGGCCTTTCCCAACTTGGGTCTGCCGATCTGATCGCTGCGAACGCCAGACAGGTAGTCCACTGGTTGGGAGACTTGTCTGGCAAACTGCAAGTTGTCTTTTGCGCGTGTAACGAAAAAGGCCCCAGAACTTGCAACCCGGTTGAGCCGAGCGAAATCCATATAGCCCCGGTCCATGACATAGAAGGCACCAGCTTCGAAGATAAGCTCGTCGAGCCAGAGAACATCGTGCTGCCGGGCTCCTGTGATAAAAATGCAGGTTGGAATCGGACCACGCAGATCGATCTGGGTGTGAAGCTTGATCCCGGCCTTTGTTTTTCGAAAGTCCGCCCACGGGAACAGTGTCAGGGAGAGGTCCACCGTCGTCGAGTCGAGAGCATAGACGGAGTTTTCCATTTCCAAACCCAAGTCCTCCCCGGCATAGAGCGGACGCGCTTTGCGCATGAGAGATTTTGCCAAGTCCTCCCAAAGCCGCCAGTCGCGCTGTTCGTTGGCGTCAGCCAAAGTGGATTTGGCCAAGGGTTCTCGGAACCCCAAGTGGTATCTGGTGGAAGGCCGCGCATTCAGACAGTCGACGATGTCGCGCAATCCCTCCCGCCAAGTGAGCTGAGCAAAGACCATGGCAATAAGCTGCTGGCGGCAGCCAAAATACCGCACTCGCGAATCCGCGTTGTAGCGTTCCACCAAACGGTCGAGGGTCTCGCGGTGGACAAGATCGAGGAGTTGGGACAAGACAAATCGGCCGGAATTCATGGCCGAAATCCTGAGGCGATTTCAAATGCGTCACATCCCTTTTCCTTTGCAAGGCCCTCATATCATGCAACTTCCGCGACATCTTTGGTCACTTAACCGGACACCCGTGAGTATGAATAGCTTTTCGCTACCCTAAAGCGTAGCGCTTGTTTTATGGAAAATGTCCAGATTCATTTTTTTTCAAGAGCATTTGCTGGTCCCGTACTACCAGTCTTTGAATGATTGAGCCAAATATTAGCAATTTCTTCATCTGGCATCCAGATCGCCCCGTCTGGATCACCTGAAAAATCCTGATGCCGAGAAATCCGAACATCTTCAAAGATGGCCTTATCTTCTCCGGTATATGTGAATTTTCCTAAGTAACTTTCTTTGGCTTGATGCTCAAAAAGATCTTTAAGGAATGGTGCAGTGTTTGAGAGAACCTCATTCGCCAACCTGAGATGCATGACTTTTTTCACCCAGAGTATTGGAAAGGATTGCTCTCCCATTGTGGCGTGACCAGTGTCTCGTTGAAGGCACATACTATACAACCATTCATCCCTCCTCCCCTCTTTGATCACGTTATGAACGTGCATATTCATAGAAATCGTATCGTGCTTCAAAATGAAGGTGTCCCGGCTTCCAGCTTCTTAATCCGACGTGCGCGAACATCTGGCCTCTCCTTGTATTTGGCGTTAGCGACTGCAGCCTCGGCGAGATCTGCCCAGTATTTCGAGGCGTCCCACATCTTGATGCTTTTTCGCATTCCTGCGTCAACACGCTGAGCATCTTTCCTGGCACGTTTTTCGCTGTGGTGACCGACCAAAATGGGTTGCCCGAAGGGAATATGTTGGACGATTGAGTCCACTCGCTTGCGGGCCTGTTCAGCGTCTTTGGCCCGACTTTCGCTGTAATTCTCAAATCTCTCGGCTCGCTCCTCAGCACGTTTGACAAGCGACTTGTCCTCGTCGCCGATATCGCCGCAGAGTTTTATAAGAAGGTCTTCCCGCTGCGGGGTCCACATCGGGGCAACGAAAAAATGCTGTTTGGGAGCCCAAGAAAATCCTGCTGCTTTTAGCAGGGAATAAGTTTCCGTATCGAGTCTTGTGCTGGAATACAGGCGCAGTTTGTTGTCTTCGGGTGAGTAGGTGGCTGTCAGATCCATGGTGTTAGGGTGCTGAGAGAATACTTCAGGCATGGAAGAGAATTTGGTTTCGGTTCCGCATGCCTGGCCGACCGGCCATGAGATCTGCATTCCAGTCCTTGCGAGTCGGGCATTCCGAGGTGATATCAAAGCCGGGCCACTCAACGGCCTGATCCCATGCCCTCTGCCAGCCACTTTCACCGGCACCATCATTGTCGAGTGCCACGACCAAGGACTTTCCCTGGGTGTGGCATCGATGGAGAAGTTCCTCTGGAACATGGCAACCGCCACAACTCACGACGGCGATCTGTTTAAACGGGTTGAGCTGTTGGTAGCTCAGTGCGTCAATCGGGGATTCTACCGCCACAATCTGTGTTGCGCTCGTCGGATCTCCGACAAAAAACCATGCGCTCGTCTTGTTTCCCAGAGTTGGGCGGAAGGTGGATTTGTGTCTCGTGTCGCGAAGTGTCGTCCCTTCAATTTTGCCCTCAATCGTCCTGTGAAGAAAGACGAGGCTCGGATTTGGATGGTGGTTATTGGCGTATATCAATCCCCTGTCATGTAAGGGATCGATCAGATCCGGATCGATGCCGCGGGTATTCACTAGATAATCGTGAGCAATCGGCCAATTGGCCTCGCTTGGAACAGCGTATTGTGCGGCCAGTTCTTCGAAAGATCGCCGACTGGGAAAGGACTCGCGGACGCGACTTTCAGGGAAGGCCAATCCTCCGCTCTCTGGACGAAATTGTTCGGCTAGCACCCGGCAAGTCGCTCGAAAGTCCCCGCCGCACAAGTGCATCTGAAGGTCAATCGCCCCGGCACCTCCGACCCCAGATTGGTTATCGTACCATTTTTCGCGGTGGATGACGATGTTGTAGCGGTCGTCCTTTGCTCGAAAACTGACACCCTCGCGTTTCAACTTAAACCCGTGCCAGCTGAGCAGGTCGCGCAATGGAATCGACCGAACCCGGTCGGAAACGCGGTCCGGGCCACTGGCACCTGCCAGTATGAAATCCTCCACGTTCATCTCCAGCCGATGGTGTGGCAGAAATCCGACACAAGCTCGTCAACCACGGCTTGAGGCATTCCTGCCGTTGCCCCAAGTTCCTCAAGCGTGTTCGTGCCGAGCAAGTCGGCTCGAACACAGTAGAGAACCACAGAAGCCCGGAGTCCTTTTTGTTCAACCGTGTCTGCCTCGGCCACCCAGCCAAATGTCCGGCTCAGGACTTCACAAATGCGATGAAGCTGATCATCGGGAATTGGAAGGGGTTCGATAAAATCCACCGGGTGGCGGCGGTCAGAGTGGCGAATATCGTTATCAGGAAGTGTGTGCGTTTTCATCCCCGCCACTCTGACGGAGGAAAATTACCGACCTGCTCCCAGTTGGGAGCTGATTTATAAAAAGCCGAAGACTCGCTCCAGCGAATTCCTTAGCCAGACTGTGGCCGCGCTGAATCCGGGCTGACGATTCTGGAATCGAGCGCCCAAATCGAGATTCAAAGACTGTAGATTTGGGCTAGGGACACCAAAATTTCTTCAACCGAAATGCCCCGAATATTGAGTGCCTGCAAGTCAGGCGGGGTCGCGCGCATTGCTTCCACGAATCCCCGAAGGTCATTTTGAATCACGGGAGAAAGCACGATACGGGTTTCTGCCGTCAGTAACGTGAAGAGTCGAAAAACGTCCCTCCTGTGTTTTTGGATATCTTTGGAGTCAACGTTTTCGGCGACGCTTTTCCGCCTTGTTAAATCAAGCCAGGCAGCTGCCTTCAAAGGGATCAGGGCCTCTGGTTTAAGGAAACTGACTCCTTCGCGGATGGCGCGTTCCTGTTGAATCAGGCCGTAGTAATCTTCACCCAGTAGAATCGCGGACAAACTCGAACCTTCCCCGCCTATCGGAATCGGCATCAGAGGGCCTTCAGCCAAAGAGGTTAAAAGGTCAGGTCTTTTGCAAAAAAGTTCTAGCTGAGTCGGAAAAGCGGAATTGTCAGGCTCCGAAAACCGATAGAACTGCATTTCTCCCTCATCACCGCGTTTCCGATGTTTGTAGCCGCCATCTCTGACGAAGGACCAAAACGTTCTGGCAAACCTTTCGTTCATGGTTTCGATGATGAGAACAATATCAAGATCCTTTGTGACGCGGAATTCTTGGCTGGCCAAGGAAAACGCCATGTCGCAGGCCGTTCCTCCGATCAGAACGTAATTCTCCGTGTATTCAACGAAGTAATCGCGAAAAACTTCGAGACCTTTTACCATGTGATGTCTCCGATCATTTTTTCCAACGCCTGCTCCACCCTCTCATCAGTAGATCCCCGCAGAGCAAGGTAAAGCGAAAGACGGTCCGTAATTCCACCGCGTTTGGCATACTCATCACGTATCCACGAACTGTCGGAAGCCCCAGAAAGGCCAGGATCATAACTCCAAATTTCCAGACTTTCGTTGCCCCAGTCCGGCCCGGGAGCCTCGGCCCTTTCAAATGCGACAGCATTTCCACGATACCATGCTGAACCGACTACCCATGTTTCAATTTTTGGATCGTTGAGCATGGAGTAGCGGGCAAGGGCACTGATTCCGCCCAATCTTGCCATCGCAGTCAAATGGGATGGGCATTCATAAAGCGGAAACGTTCGTCGCACGGGGGAACGCAGGAGGGGTAGGGCACGTTCCCATAGTGTTTGCCATTGTACGGGCTCATGTTCGGTTCCAAAAATCAGCGCCTTGGTCTTTCCACTTCGAACAATCCGCGCCAGGCCGGCCCCTTCCAATTCGTCCATTGCCCGACCAATCGTCATGGCGGAATAATTGATTTTTTGCGCCAGTGCTAGGGCGTTGTCGAAACGACCGATGCGTTGTTCAACGGCCATCAGGAAAAGGTGTTGTGCCGAGGGGCTTAATTTTTCGCCAGGGCTGGCTCGCTCGCGGACAAAGTGTTCCCGCAAATCCATCAAGAGGTCGGGCAAATACAGCTGAGTCCCGGGCACGATAAACGGGAGCCGCATCCGAATGAATCGGTCTCTCTGGTTCGACTTGATACGTTCGCTGACAAACACAGGAACAAGATTGAAAATCTCCTCCAGTTGTTGGCGATCATTCTGGATTACCGACGGCGTCCAATCTCCAAAATCAGTGCGAGGAGAAAAGAATAACAAGTTCTGTCCGAAAATTTCTCCCTCGGTCAGATCATATCGCCCGCGTAAATAAAAAGGCATCTTTGAGAGGGAACACGGAGAGAAAATGATTTTTAATCCCGTCACCCGCTCAAGGTATTCGCGCAAGTATTTTTCAAAAAGTGTTCTCAAACGCAGTAAAGGTAACGTCATTCACGGACAGTAACAACAAGAATGTTACTATCCATTGTTTATGTTATTTTATCCAGTTATTCAACTGTCAGCAAGCTAGGGGTCAATATTGATATTTTGGCTCATCAAGCTTTATGAACCATTCTTCCCCGTAATTGACTATCGGTTGGATATTCGAGTTCGCATCCTTTGAGGATTCCGAGAGGCGGGATTCGCCGAGTCGCGTCTTTTTGGGTGTCAGTGGGTGTCTGGAAAACCAGCTTTTTTCAGCACTTTCCATACGTGTGCATTTTTGAACAAAAAGCCCCCAGAGCTTGTGTTTGTAAGGGTTTGCAGTCAATTCGCCACTCGAAAAGAGTGGCGGAGTCTACGGGGCTCGAAAACGTAGGCCCAACAGAGTAAAATGCTATTTTTTTGGCTTGCAGGACAATTGCAGGACAATTAGTCTGAAAATATGAAGCAAGCCTCAAAAAAGAACCGTGGTCCCGTTGACGTTATCGAGGGAAAGGGGGTGAGAATCCCCATATATTCCGGCGAGATTCGAGGGGTGATAAGCTATCAGTTTCCCTACTATCTTAACGGGGTGCGGCAGAGGGAGCGCTCCTCCACGCTGGAGGCGGCTCGCGTCCGGGCGAAAGAGTTGATCGAAGAGTTGGCGACCGGCGTAGCGCATGTGGCGGCATTTACGCCGAAAGAGACGGCCGCAATCAATGAAGCTGTCGATATCCTCCGTCCTCTGGGCGTGCCCCTTACTGAAGCCGTCCGGCAGTTTGCCTACGCTCGCAAACGGTTAAACGGGGAGGGGGAGCTTGCAGACGCCGTAAATTTTTTCGTGGCCCAACGCACCAAAGCAAAACTTCCGGAAGTTCGAATTCCCGACCTCGTGAAAAAGTTGTTGGCGGATCTTAGAAACAAGGAAAAATCGCGGAGGTATGTACTGGACATGCAGGCCCGCCTGAATCGAGCGGCAGAAAACTTTGCGGGGCACATCAGTGAGGTGCGTTCTTCGCAAATTGACGACTGGCTCACGTCCATGGAGGAAGCGACCGGGAGGACCAAAAACAATTACCGGACGGCTCTCATCACGCTTTTTTCATTTGCCCGGCAGAAGGGCTATCTGCCACGTGGTCAGGAAACAGAAGCGGAGTTTTCCGCTAGATATGACGACAAGGGCGGCGAGATCGGGATTTATTCGCCGGCACAACTCGAACTGCTTTTGACCAGAATCGAGCCTCGGTTCGTGCCGTTTATCGCGATTGGAGCGTTTACGGGACTGCGAAGCGCCGAAATCGTGCGTCTGGAGTGGCCGGAAATCCGCTTTGATCAAGAGGTGGTTGAGGTCAAGGCCGCAAAAGCGAAAACCGCCAGCCGCAGACTGGTGCCCATTACACCGGCACTGAAAGCCTGGGTGGAGCCTTTTCGCCAAAAGGAAGGGCGAGTGCTGCATGCGATTCCTGACGAGTTTGCGCTGGCCAAGAATTTCCGCAAGGCGGTCGGCGAGATTCGGAGCGAGAACGGAAGTCCAATGATCAAGATTGTCCACAATGGACTGAGGCATTCCTTCATTACTTATCGCATGGCGATTTTGAAAAACGCGGCGGAAGTTGCTTTGGAGGCCGGTAACAGCCCTCGGATGATCTTCGAGCACTATCGCGAACTGACAACTTCTGACAGAGCAGGAGAATGGTTTGCTCTTCGACCATCAGATGCGAGGACTCTTCAGTTTTCTGAATGGGTGCAAAAGCTTCAAAAAGTTGCCAAAAAAGGCTCGGCGGAAAAGAAATCCTAAATTGGCAGGCCGCGCTTGGTGCGGTAGGGGATGCGTCTTTTACCGGAGAATTTCCGAGCGACTTGCCGCTCTGACGCCGCATAAAGCTGCGAGCAATTCATCGCGTCTGAACAGACGATGGCGTCCCAGCTTGTAACTTGGGAGTAACCCTTGTTGCACATAGAGACGGAATGACCGCAAAGGAATGGCCAGCCACTTCGCAGCTTCTTGTGCTCCGATGAAACTCTGATCCGACGGTGTTTGGTCGGTATCGATCTCCGTGCTTATGCGCGAAAGTCGGGACGTGTGCGCAGCCTGAAGAAGGTTTAACGGTTGGCCGCTATACCTCCATTTGTGGTTTTTATATCGCATGCAGCAAAAAAAATCGAGGGCGCATCGGCCAGAGTGGCCGACGCGCCCTTAAGGATCAGCCGAGTTTGATACCGCTGTTGCGGAGGTGATTTTTGGCGGCAGTGACGAGCGCCTGGTCTTGCCGTTCCGGGTTCATGTTCGGGCTGATGGTGGATTTGATGCTCTGCACCAAGTCGGCCTGCTCCGGCTTTTCCAGCCAGGCTTTCACCTTGGTGGTGTAGCCCTGTTTCTGCTCTTCATCCTTCATCTTGCGGAGGAGGAATTTCCGTTCCAACTGCTCCCGGGGCAGGTCTTTTACGTATTGCACCAAGTCAGGCTCCGCCTTCATAAAGGCGTCGAGCTTGGCGTTGACTTCAGGGTTGATTTTGAACTGGCTGGGCTGTTCGGTTTTCTTTTTTGGTGATGCGATTGCCATTGGTAATTGCGTTTGTGGCGCGCGACGTTTCGGCCTCTCGGCCCCGTAGTCGTGCTGGTTGACGGGTTCTGCGGTGAAGAGGGTTTAGGCTTTGGCGGCAGGAGGTTTGACGGTCGGGATTTGGTCGTCGTCCTCATCGTCGAGGGCTTGGCCGCGCAATCCCCCAATCTGGGCGATGACGGATTTGAGAAAGCGCTGAGCCACCTTGCGGGGGCTGAGTCGCTGACCTTCGGCGTTCAGCATGACCTGGACGAGTTGATTGGTTGGGACGCGAAGTCCGGCTTTCTCGACGATTTCGGAGGCCTCCTTGAAGACAGAAAAAGTGTCTTCATCGAGGGTGACGGTGATGTTGGCGGGTTTGGGTGTGTTCATGGTGATTTATTGGTTGAGAAGGGCGAGTTCCCTGCGGCGCAGGAAGGGGGCGTGAATTGCGGCGGAAAACTTCCGGCGCTCGGCGGCAGCGAGTTCGGCGGAGAATTCGTCGTTGATCCGCATTTGAGACATCAGGAAGTCTTGGTTCTGCTCGTCCGATTCGGCAAAGAGCGTGTCGTCGCTCGGATAGGAATCCCTTTCCTCCCACGCGGGTAATTCGGGCTCGATGTCGGAAATAAAATCCGTTTCCCCCGGATTTTCCGATGAGGGTGCGGGTATGGGAACGGGGTTCGGCGTCGGTTGAGGATTCTGAGATTCCTTCTTTTTGAATTCTTCGAGTTCGATTTGGAGACCCGGCACCTTGAGCGCCTCCTGCTGCAACGCGTCGAGGCGTTTTTGCATGGCGCGGTTCTGCTCTTGCAACGCTGCGGCGTACGCGCGCTGTTTGGCGTTCAACTCGCCGGAGGCATTTGAGGGATGGCCAGTCGGAAGGATCGGCGGAGGATCGGGCAGATAGTTCCAATCATGCGACTGTTCCCGGCGATAAACGGTGTGCTGCTCGTGCATTTCGTCCGGGTAATTCGGGTCGGTGTAGCGTCCCACCGGATACGCCTTCACGACTTCCGGGGTGCGGACGGAGGCCATGCGTTTCGCGGAAACGCTCGTTCCCGGCAACACGGCGGTATTTGGTGGCTTGGAATCCCGGCGGGAGGCGCAGCTTGTGCTGAGGGAGACGATAAGAAGAGAGATGAGGTATTTCATTTGGTGGATGGGTTGGGAGTGGCGGCGGAAATGCGGGCCTTCGCGAGATCAACGGTCTGGGATACGTAGAGGTAGAAGGTCGTCCCGGCCGGAACGCGGACGTAATACGGGTCGTTTTTCAGACCTTCCAAAAGGCGCTGGGAATAAATTTGTCCTCCCGCTTCAATCCCTGCGGCGATGGCATCCTGATACCCGCCCTGCTGCACCTGAGTCACGCCGCCAGTCAGCGGCGAAATAATGTTGGTCACAGCCGGGAATGCCCCGGCTCCGGCCGAAATCATGGCGGCGAGGATGGCCTTCGCCTCGGCGTATTTGTCGGCGGCGATCATGTAGCCGCGCAGTCCAGCGGAGCCGTCCGTTTCTGCCCACTGTCCGTCTCTGGTGCCGTCGGGAGCATAGTCGAGGACCGTGCCGGTAAGCGGCAGTTCCCTTCCGTCCTGGAAAACGAGTACCCACTGGCGTTCAGAGCCGATGCGCTCGCGGGCGGCGGTTTTCTGAGCGAGGCCATGCACCTCGGTACCGGCCGGCAGGACGAGACGGCCCGCCTGCCAAACATCTTCCGTGATCAACCCGATGATGGGCGTTTCGATGTTGGTGGATTCCACCGCGTTGACCAATTCGCAGCGGAGTAGCCGTCCGTAGGGGAGGTAATATTCACTGCGAGATTCCTCACGGGTGGCAAAGATGGCCTGCGGAATCGGTGGCGGTGGTTTCGGTGGCGGCACCGACCGGGTGACTTCCTGCGAAGGGGGTGTTTCGGGCGTGCTCGGTTTGGACGGTGGTGGGGTCGGAATGTTTTGCTCAAAAGAAGTGTGTTTGGCCGTGGTCGCCTGGGCAGGCAAATTCGGCTTCAGCGCCTCCGGCGCGGTGCGAGACTTTCCGCTGAACACGAAGGCAAGGACCAAGGCACCAGCCACCAGGAAGAGAATCAGCCGCCCGGTCGGTTTCTGGAAAAGTTCGGTGAAGATTTTGCGAAGGTTCATTTGTAGTCGGTGGTGGAGAGTTGGGGTTCGCTGCGCACAACCAGGACATTCCATTTGTTGTCGGGTGCGAGGTTGTTGCGGCCTCCCTGCCCGTTGCTGGTGATGGCGATAAAGACCGGAGTGAGAGACTTGGGAGGCATGACGCCGGAAGCATCGACGAGGGATTGCGTGTAAATGCGGTCTTCCAAGCGGATCGCCAAATCCTGCGGGGTGTAGCGGATGGGTCGGTCGGTCGTGTTTTCCAGTTCGAGCCGGAAAATGAGAGTGTCATCCTGCTCGAAGCGCCAGACATCCCGGATGCGAACATCGAAACCCTCGTAATGGGTCGTGATGCCGGGAACGGCATGGAGCACTCCGGCCAGAGCGTCTGGATGATGGCTGGCCAGGAGCGGATACGCCTTCGCCTTATCCATGAGGGAAAGCAGCCGCTCCGGCACGACGGCTATCCTGCCGCCCTCCTTGGCCTGCCGTTCGTCCTGATAAAACGTGACGTTGTAAAACGGCTTCTCGGAAGCCTTGAGATGAAGGACATAGGCCTTCCGGTTGAAGATCACGGTGAGATGATCCTCCGCATCGGCCTTCAGCGCCCGGATGGTCAGATAGAAATTCCCGGGGGTGAATGTAATGAGGAACCCGGCATTCTCTTGTTCCTGAGTGGAAACGGATTTCGCATACAGGCCGGAAATTTCCGACGGGAACATGATGGTGGTGGTTCCGGTCTTGTGAGCGACCGGAACATCATAGATCACGAATTCATCAAGGGGCTTTTGGGTGATCGGCCCGGCGTGGGCCGTGGCTGCCAATAGGAAAAAGAAGACGAAGTTTTTCATGGAATTTCAGAGAGGTTTTTCGGTGTAAGTGAAATCCTGAACGACGAGCGGGAGCCGCCCGTTGCCAAGGAGGTCGGGGTTGCGGATGAAAAGAAATTCGATTTGGAACTTGGCTGGCTCCCGGAACTCCATGCCTTTGATGGTGCCGGTGCGGATGAGATTGCCCTCGGCTTTCACGCTGACGGCCTCATACGACTGACCGGCTCCGTCATGGATTTTACGGGTGTCGAGGATGTCGATTTTGGTGACCTCCGCTTTCTGGTGAATCTGCTTTTCTTTGAATTCCTGGTTCTGGGATTTATAGATGGCAGCGGCCTTTTTTCTGGCGGGATCTTCG
The DNA here is from genome assembly GCA_041744075.1 of Terrimicrobiaceae bacterium. Classification (GTDB taxonomy): domain Bacteria; phylum Verrucomicrobiota; class Verrucomicrobiia; order Chthoniobacterales; family Terrimicrobiaceae; genus JAJTZA01. The sequence goes on along the minus strand of JBGTLQ010000140.1, from coordinate 89,899 downwards.
AGGTAGATACGTTTCAGGAGATCGGGCAAATCCGGGCCGATGGGATTGCGCTGGAGCAAAGCCAGGCAGGCGAGCCGCACATGGTAGGCATGGAGGTTTCCGGCTTCCTCGAAACCGATCAGCGGCGCATAGATGAGCGAACCGCCCGGATCGAGGATGACGACCTTTTCCTTCTGCTTCATCGCGGAAATGGTGAAATACGGCGCGGCGACTGCGAACCCGCAGGCGATGATGGCGAGCCCCATCCAGAAACGGGCGGCGATGACGTTATTGGTAATCGAAGTAATGGCAGTGAGTTTCATGGGAAATCAGGCGTTGCGGCTGGCGAGCGGAGAATCCGGCGGGAGCGGCTGGGCTTTGGAGGCGTGGGAATGGAAGGCAGCTTGTGCGGCGTGCGGAGTGGCAATGCTGCCCTTGTGGTGGGACACCGTTCCGGCGTTGTTGTCCACTACAGCGAAGGCGTTTGGCGCGGTCTGGTGGGCAACCATTCCCGGGTTGTCAGGATTGGTGGCGGAATCCCCGCCTGAAGGGGCGGGCGGAATCGGTGGCGGCGGTGGAACATCCATCGAGCCGGAAACTTCCCCGGCAAGTCGGCCAGCCATGCCGGCCGCTCCGGTCGCGGCCTGTGCTCCCGTCAGGGCACCTTGCACAGCCGCCGACCCGCCGAGAGTTGCCGCTGCGCCAGCGGCGGTCAGGCCGGTGCCGATGGCCATTCCTGCCCCCTGCAACGTTCCCTGAATGCCAGCCTGTAGGGCGGCGGTAGTGCCGCTCAGTCCCTTCATGATCGCCCCGGCCACAAAGGGAACCGACAAATAAAAGAACACGGTGATCAAAGAGGCGAAGGCCATGATGAATGGGAAAAGCAGCCAGTTCTGCACGGTGATGGAATACTGGGTGTTTTGAATCACCCCGCCGATGGTGATCGGACTGAAAAGGGTGTCGCTGATGGCCACAATCACGATGTCCACCAAGCAAATCGCCACATGCCACAGCAGCACGGTCAGCGAGGTAACCCCGAACTGAATGCCGAGAGATTGTGTTTGCGAGACGAAGAGAAATCCCAGCAAAAGCGGCGAGACCGCAATTAAGCCTGCAATGGCAAAGTTCTGAAAGAACGTCAGAACGATCAGCATGAACCGCCCGATGCCCTGGAAAAACATCCCGATGGCGGCGGGAACGACCTTTCCTAAGTCCGTCCAGGAATCAGAGGGCTGGTTTTCGATGCGGGAACGCAGGAGTTGCACAAATTTGGCGTCTCGCGCGTTGGTGAATTTACCGCGCATTTCAACAAAAGCTTTTTGGCCGCCATCCATGGCGGCCGGGTAGCCGACAAGTAAACCGACCACGAGGATCGTTTTTATCAGCGTGCCGAGAATGGCGCGGGTGTCCGACCCGGCCCGCCAGCCCATTTCGCCGATGCCGATGACACAAAGGACAAAAGCAAACGGCATAAGAAGCAGCCGAATCTCGAAAGCGGCTTCGTAAAGATTGGAAAGTGACGGGATCATATTCAGAGAATTAAAAAACGGAGGCGAAGCCTCCTTAGAAACCGGGGGGGAGGTCGTTGTTTGCGGTGTTGAAGTTGGGGAGTTCCAATTCTGCCTCGGCCTCGGCAGCCATGCGGGAGAGTTCGCGGTTGCGCTCCCGGCTTATTTCCTCGGCGGCGACTTCCTCGGAATCCTTCCGGTTTTGGTTGAGAGTGTGGATCAGGTTCACCTGGCCTTGTGCCGTATCAACCATGTCGTCCAAGTCATCGAGCGCGGTCTGAGCCGTGGAAAGAGATCCGACGAGCTTCTGCACCTCGGCGTCGTCCTGGGCGTTCTTCAACTGGGTATTGAGTCGGGCGATCTGCCGGTTGAGAACCTTGCGTTTGTTCTGCGCCCGCCCGAGGAGGATTTCAAAACGCGAGAATGCGTTGTCCACCGCGCGGAACCGCTTCAAAGGATCTCCCGGATCCCGAAAAGATGCGATGCCGTCGAAACAGCGAGTCGTGTCGAGGGCGAGGTTTTTCCACGAGTCCAGATTGATGGGCTCGAACAACTCCTGAATCGTGGCGGAAAGTTCCGCCCCCTCCTGGGCAATGCCGGCCAGCTCGCCCAGCGTATCGGCGATCCCGGAATCCTCCATGTAGCCGGAAAATAGACCGTTATCAATCAAGGCAATCGCGGCGACTGGATCCCCAATAGCCGCCTTCACCTGATTGGCGGTTTCCAAGTGCTCGCGCACGGTGGTTAGCGTGTTGTGAAGGGTGGCAAGTTTTTCGGCCCACTTGGCCTGCTCCCACGAATATTTTAGAATATCGAAAATGTTCTTTTGGTCTTGGCGAGCCTCGACGCCTGGAGCGGCGACGACGATCTGCGCGTGAGTGGCGGGCGTGGAAATCGCAGTGATTGCGGCGGTGACGATGACAATGGGCTTTTTCATGGCGATGGGTGGAAAGGATGAGGTTATTGAATGACGGGAAGTGTGATTTCGTAGGGGACAGTTTTCACCGTGGCGGCTGGGTCCGGGGTGATCGGAATACGGTACAAGGACACGCGCCGTTCCGGCTTGGCCTCGGAACGTTTTTGCATGTCCTGCAAAATCCAATACTGGCGCTTCACGGTGTCGGCGGAACCGCGTTCGTATCCCTTTTCGAATTGCGAGCGCGAGGCGCACGCCGGGAAGAGAAGCGTGATGACTCCGCACCACGCGAAAGAAGCGAGGACGTTATTTATTTTCCTAAGGGCAATTTTCATAAGTGATCAGGGGTTGGAAGAAACGGCGGATTCCGAGAGAATTCCGCTGACGATGTTGGGATGGTTGCGGAGCAGACGGCTCCGGTTGTCGAAGTCTTCCCCGGTCGAGGAAGAGCAGAAGAGCATTTCCGGGGAAACCCGGTTATGAATTGTCCCGCAGAGCGGTTCCTGAACGTCGAGGTGGTAGTACGTCAGCGCGGCGTATTTGTTATTGTCCGGCAAATGCTCCGGCAGCGGGTACCGGGAAATCGCCTCCTTGGTCGTCTCGGACAAATTAATGTCCTTGGCGACATCCTCAATATCGCGGCGGTCGTTCATCCGGGTGAAAAAGAACTGCTTGGCGTTGCCAAAAACGATGGGGCGAATGCCCGAGCGTTGGAACCGGCTGTACTGTTGGACGATACTGATGATCCAGGTGGAGAACTTTGAGAGTTGGGCGTAGAATTCCGAAACGAGCTGCTCTCCACCGGGAATATCCAGCGTTCTGGCCACCTCCTCGAAAATCACGCGCTTCCGCGCTCCGCGTGGCAGGGTAATAATGTGTTGGCGCCCGTAGTTGGCGATGAGGAACCCGGCGAGTTCCTTCAACTGACGATTCGACTCGGGAATGTATGTCAGATCGAAATGCGCGATCCTGCCGGTAATGGATAGGGTGGAATGCCCGCAAACCAGACGCTGCTCGTTCCACGGAGCCAGTAAAGTGGCCAGGTGGTTGATTTCGTCGCGGTTGTGCTCTGGAAACGGAGCCACCAGCATCATTTGCTGGAGCATGTCGTGAGTCGGATAGTCCTCGGCTCGGAAGAATGCGAAGGCCGCATTGCGAACATACCGCTCGGTGTCGGGCGATTGGATGAACCGGGAAACGTCCCCGGCAGTTGGGGTCGCGATCAGCCGTTCCCGTTGCTCAGGGGAAACTGAATGACGTAACTCCGCCCACGCTTCGACGAAGGTTGCCGAAATCGGCATGTGGGCCTTCTTGTAAGCCAGGGTGGCGAGGGCATGTCGCGCAACCAGATCGAGCCGCGAAGCGTCCTCACCAATCCACTCGTCAAAACGATCCGTGTAAAGTTGCTCGATATACTGAGTAATCTGAGCAACTCGCAGGCATCGCTTGTCTTCATCGGCGGGATTTCCCGCCATCTTCGCCACCAGCGCGGCAGCGGTGGTGATTTGCAGATTGGTTAGTGGTGCGCCCTGCGTGTCGAAATAGTTCAAACAAAGGTCGCCGTCCGGCTGAATGACAATGGGCGTGTGACCCTGCGCCTGCGTCCAGATCCCGTAAGAAAGTCCTTCCTCGACGATGAGAGTGAAATCGTAATATGGGTCAGCCTGCGAAAGCAGGTCCGCCATGAATGCGGATTTTCCGGCCCGGGTCATGCCGAGAAGCACGGCAAGTTGTGGTGTGCCCGAAAGAAAATTGCGAACCCCAATCAGGTTTCGATTGCTGCCGTCATAGAGAGCTTCCGCGCCCTCAAGGTGTCCGGTGAAGGTGGATGAAAACGGCAGGATGTCGGCCAGCCATTCATCCAGTCCTTTGTCGGCGTGATGGGTGTATTTGCCCCAGAGCCACCCCGGCCAGGTCTGGAACCAAATGTTCTTGGTGGTGGCGGCGGAGGAAAGATTGCTGGTCCAGCTCTGGGCATCCTCCATTTGCCCGAAGGCGGTTTCGATCTGCCGGGTTTTGGAAATCAGTCCGTCCTCGGTGGAATCCCAAACATGAACCACATAGTCATACAGGAAAGGGACAACGTCCCCTTGGGCGAGATTGCGGATGCGCTCTTCCTTGACCGCTTTCGACGTGAGCAGCGAGTGTTTGCCCTCAGCCGCATAATCGCCCCGCACCCTCTCCAGCGAGCGTTCCGCCCGACCGATTTCCTTACGGACGTTCTGCGGATACAGATTGACCGTGATGGAGTAATCCAGAAACGGCAACGAAGTCACCGCCCAGAAAATCCCGCGCCGGGTCCGCTGGGGACGGCGCTTCAGAATGATGAGGTTGTGATAAAACCCGTCCGAAAAGAAGCCAAAGGCTTTCCCGGCCTGGACCCCCTGGTGCCAGCAATTTTGATGAATGGTTTCCTCTTCGCGGAACTGGCCGATGGGGTCGTAGTTGTCGCGGCGAAGATAGGACGGATTGAAAAACGCGGCGTAATACCGGAACAAATCTGCCGTCGTCATGGGGGTGATACGACCCCCGTGCGGTTCCAGTAGAGACGAGAGAACGCGCCCATGCTGGTCGAATCCCTCCCCATACTGCGCCAGAATCCGTTTGTAGTGTTCCTGCAAAAGATCCTGATTTGCGCCCGCCGGTGGATTGACGCCAATCGGCTTGGAGAGGAAAAGCACGAGCTTTTCCCGACGCAGTTTGCCGTCCTGCATGGCCCGCCAATAGCGGTTGAACCGTTCGTTGCGGGTGATGGCAGGCCAGGAAGCTGGCTCGCAGCGCTTTTCCGTTACGGTATGATAAGCGAGCAATTCGTCGCGGTAATCGGAATCCACGGACCAGCGGAGTTGGGCACGAGTAGACTCGTCCAACGTGTGGAGGAATTGCCGGACGGAGCCGTAGAATTGATCAAGCGCGTGTTCGCTTGCGTGACGCAGGTCAGGAACATCCAGAACAAAGCCCTTGGAAACAAAACCGCGTTTATCCAGGTCGTTCCAGACGATGAGATTTTCAGTGAACCAGCCGTTGGGTGCTTGCATGGGAATTAAGAGGGTTGAGACGTTGAAGGGGAGGGGGCATCCAGCCAGAACCGTTCGCCCGGGTTTCCAGCCAATCGGTGTCAAAGGCTTTGGGTTTGCCCTGGCGAAAGGCGAAGACGTAAACCGTGACGAGCGCAAGGGGCGCCGCGCCAACGCTGACACTCAAGGTCGGCGTGTTTTGGCGCGAGAGGACAAGCGCAAGTCCGATTCCGATCAGGAGACCGCCGAGCATGAACAGGAGGTTCATGCCTTCGATGCCCCAAATCTTGCCGTCGCTGTCGTCTCCGGCGTGGGTTGGTACGATGCCTTTGCTCATTACTGAGAAATGCTGATGGTGGGCATGCCCCCCGCGTTGAAGAGGGCTTCGGCGATCACCACGGCGAGGCCGAGCATCAGACCGCCGACGATGGACATCTTGCCCTGGTCGGCATTACCGGAGCGGATCTGCCATCCGCCGTGAGCGATGACGACAACCGCGATGATGAAGAGGAACTTTGCAATGATTCCGAGACCTTCGGACATTGCGCCGTCGAGGGATGCTTGAGCGAGGATGAGTGTTTTCATACGCTCGCGATACTCGCAGCAAATTTGAGGGCACCTGCTCCCGTTTGGGAGCAACTTGCAATCAGCAAAAGCAAGATGCCGTAGCGGGATTCCTTGGCTTGGCAAATGGCCTCGTAAAGCCGCTTGGCACCCCGAATGAACTCGGGATAAAGTTCCTCGGTATGCACCCCAAGAGCGCGGGCGAGGAAGATCAGATCATCGTCGGCGACACAGACGCGTCTCGCTTCGATTTTTGAAACTTTGCCTCGCGTGGCCTCGTCCATCCCGAGGATTTGCAGTTTGATGGCAAGGTCGTTTTGCGACATTTCCCGGCGGCTGCGCAGCCGGCGAATTTGGGGTCCGATAACATTTCGATTTCTCATGGTCTTGAGAAACCGCTCCCCCGAAACAGTAAACCCGTCAGGGGAAGTGTGATGAATGTGTCCGTCTCAGTGACGGACCGGTATATTATCGACCGTTCGTCACAGCAGATTTGGCTGCCTGAGGGCGCTCTTGAAGTTGGCCGCCGCCCGACGGCCAAGCTGAACAGTTTTTGGGAATCCCTTGATGGTCACTTGCATCTTGTCCTTGCCTATTATGGAAATACTTTCAATCGCATCGACATTGATGAAGACCGAACGATGCGGGCGGCAGAACATTTTTTTCGGTAAGATAGCCTCCCATTCTGTCATACTCCGCCGCATCATGAGGTGGTCTCCGTCGATAAATCGGACGATGGAATAGTTTCCCCACCCGTCGATTCCACTGATTTCTGCAAGATAGGCGAAACGTCGCTTTTTGTCCCCTTGCAGATCGATCCTGTCGTCTTCGCCCAATAGTTGCGTGGCCGCGGATTGGGGCTGGCGCACGATGCGTTGCAGGCTATGGGATAGCTCCATCGGATCGACGGGTTTCAGCAGATAGTTTACCGCGTTGACGGCAAAAGCTCGCATGGCGAACCGGTCGAAGGCCGTCACAAAAATGATCGCGGGGAGTGAGTTGATTTGCGGAAGCACGTCAAATCCCTCGCCATCCTCCATCTGGACATCAAGAAACAAAAGATCTGGATTGAGATCACGGCAGAGAGTAACGGCGTTGGCCACGGAATCGGCTTCCCCAATCACCCGAACATTGGGATGGGCGGCCAAAAGATCACGTAACACCTCCCTCGCCGGGGCCTCGTCATCAATGATTACGGCGCGAAATTGCAGGACGCTCATGGTGTAACGGCAATCCTGATTTGAACGGTAACCCATCCGTCCTCATGGGAAACACGGAAACTGTGGGAATCCGGATACAGCAAGCTCAAGCGTCCTTTCAGGTTCTCCAACCCGACGCCTCCCACCTTATTTGCGGTACTGGGTTCGATCCATTTTCCCGTGTTCGACACTTCTACTTGCACTTCCTCGGCTCCGAGACTTGAAACGATCAGGTGAACGATCAAAGGACGGGGTGAGGTTCGCCTTCCGTATTTGATTGCATTTTCCACCAGAGGTTGGATCACAATCCCGGGAACCAAAGCATCCCTGGCCTCCTCGTCGATGCGGCACTCGACTTCCAGTTTTTCCCGAAATCTGGCTTTTTCCACGGCGAGATACCCCGAAATGGCGTCAAATTCCTTTCCCAGCGGGACGCGTTCGTCGTTCCGGGTTTCCAGCGAAAATCGAAAATATCGCGACAAAGATCGCACCAATGTCTTGAGCGGCTCATTGGATTTTCCGATGCCAGCCAGAATTGTATTCATGGCATTGTAAAAGAAATGCGGATCCATTTGTGCCCGCAGCAAATGAAGTTCGGCTTTGGCCAGATCCCGTTCGGTGCGAGCGAGCTGAATACTCCGGTCGGCGTTGTCACGCATCAGCTTGAAAATGAAATAGAGTAGGCTCCAGGCTGCACACAGACCGACACGGAAATAAAACATCACAAAGATGACTGCGGGGGTGAAAACTTTTTCCTCCTGGAGGTCGAGGTATTCGTGAAAAGCCAGGGAGAAGCCGGTGAGAACGGTTCCGCCAGCGAGCGAAACAGCGGCCATCAAGCAACCGAGAGTTGGCAAGCGGGCAGGTTCCCAATTGAACCGGAGATAAATCTGCCGCATCGCGGCCGTAACAAAAAATCCCATCCCGTCGCGGAAAAGGGACACCAATGCCGAACTGGGAATATCCTCCAGCGAAATCCATTTGAGCGGGAACGTGAAAATGGAAACGGCCAGCCATCCGCCGATCTGGACCCGCCAGAAAAGAGGGATTCGCGATGGAAATTTCCAATATCGAAAGAATCTCATCCATCCAGTTTTCCAATTCTTCATTTCTCAGGTCATTGTTTTCAAGGTCTTTGGCCATGGATCGGAGAACGGTTGACCGCTTTTCCACCGGCCGATTTCGATGTTCGTACAAAAACATTCGCGCAATTCGTGGCAGAATATTTTACGGTCGCGCTGGGCTCCGATGACGGTGAGTTCGCAGCCGCGGTCGCCAAAAATTGGGTGCGCGTTAGCGATTTGCTTTTCGAGTTGCTGGCGCTCCTCCGGAAGTAACCGGGGATCGGTGAGAACGGCCGAACGCCAGGTGCCCAAAAATTCGAGTCCCATGGCTCCCCCCGCTTGATTCCACAGCAACACGTCGTCGGAACGGCTCGCAAACCAGAGAAACCCTTTTGTGCGGAAAATTCCAGTGCCCAGACTATCCCGGAAGAGCTCGTAGAATCGCTGAGGGTGAAAGGGCCTCGGGTCGCGAATGACCGTATTGCCGATGTCGCAGGTCTCGGGAGTGAGTGGCACGCTGGTTTCCGACGAACTTTGAAAAGCGCGGGAGCGTCCCGCGAGAAGCTGGTAGTCGAGCTTACCGTAGGTGCAGGTAGTGAGGGTCGCAGCGGGATTGACCCGACCAAGGTTACGGAGAATCTTTTCCAATGCCGATGTTTCCACAAGGTCGCTTTTGCTCAGGGCGATTACATCGGCGGCTTTCAACTGCCGCAGGAGAAGAAGGGTTGCGGGCGACTCGGTGTGCGTTCCGCCAAGGAGTGTTGTGCCGAAATCGAAGTCGTGTTGAAGCGCGCGGGCATCCACCAAGGCGACCACGACGCCCTGCTTGGTGTCGGAGGAGGTCGATAGCATGTCAATGATGGCGACGGGGTCGGCGCTGCCCGAGGCTTCGATCAGGATGTGATCAAGTCCGAGTCGGCGCATTTGGTTCAGTGTGGCGAGAAAAGCGCTGCGGTGGTGTTCGTCTAGCGAACCGCCCGTAAAACTTGCCAGGGTCCCGTTCTTTTCTGAAACGATGTCGCCGTTTCGGATGAGTTCACCATCGACTTCAAGTTCGCTGAGGTCGCTGACGATTACGCCGACTTTTTCCGATGACGCCTTTTCCCGCAGGAGTCGTTTGAGGGCAGTCGTCTTTCCCGCGCCGAGAAAGCCAGTGAGAAGCGTAGTTTTCATTCAAGTGAGCCCTCGCGGCACTTGGGACGAATGATGGTGGCGAATCGGGTTCGGATCGGCGGGAGACAGCACCATGGTAAAGCGGGCTTCAAAGGCGAGCGGTTCACCATCCACCGCAAACAAAAACCGATAAATCCCACTGACAGTCACCACGTCGGCAGGCAGTCGGAGGAATCTCAATGTGGAATCATGAAGCTCCACGCGGAGTTCGGGACGCCCAGTGAGAGATTTGAAGTAATCCAGACGGTCGGCTGGGGCACTCAAAGCCCGTGGGGAGAAGGTCGGAAGCAGAAGTGCATCTTCCGTGTAAAGGTTTGAGGCGGCATCTGCCCGCCTGTCGTTTAGGGCTTCAATCCATCGATGGATTACCTCGCGAGCTTGCTGAATGATTTGGTTCATGATTGCTCGAGGATACCGATGCCCACAGGACCTGCTTCCACGATGGCCACCTTTCCGGCGGCGAAACAAGCGGCGGCATCCCGCCTCAATGCCTCCCCATCGAGTCGGACTCCGATCAAAACCGCGCACGGAGGAATGATGGGCTCCTCCAAGAGAGGGAACATCGTAGGTTGAGGCGGAGTATCATCCGTGCGTTGAAATACGAAATGAATGCCGGGGAGTTCCAGGAGTTGACAAACACCCTTCACCCGCAGAACGGATGCGGAAAGTTGGCGCAACCAAGCCATGAGCACGGAGCCATCAACTTTTTTCGGCAAATCAATCTGGATAGCGACAAATCCATGAGAAAGCTGGTGGCGATCTTGCTGCGGAGGTCGGATGGAGAATTTATTTTTTGATTTAGTGACGGAGAATTTCAACTCTTCCTGGTGTTTCGGAAGTGTTCTCGAAAGGCTTAAAAGCTCATCGGCCAATTCCGCGAGGCTTGTTTCGACCGCACGGGGATTCATCCATTCGAGATCCGCTCGCACGCGGGAGATAGATTTCGCCGATTCGCTATCGAGACGGGTAAAGAATAGGTGGCTGGCACTTTCCGCCTGGAGCCGTTCCAAGTCATTTTGCCACGCTCGTTTTTGCCAGCGTTTCACATCAATTAGGCCGACCTGGATCAAAGGAAAAAACTTCACCCTCAACTGAACGTGAGCCACGAGGTGTTCGATGAGGGAAAAAGGATCAGTCGTGCCATTGGCTTCGATGAGCACGACACGATTGGGTTTTTCTGGCATATCAAGAAGTGTGTTGATCAATTCATGAATGGAATCGCAACAGACGCAGTTGCCATTGAGTGGGATGACCTCCTTGACGAGGGATTTGAGGGCCGACGCATCAATCTTCGCGTTTTGATAATCGTTGATGACGACGAAGGGCTCCAAGCCGCGTGCTTCCAGCAGAGGCAGGAGGTTGCGCAGAAGTGTAGTTTTCCCTGATCCGAGAAAACCAACGAGGAGAACGGTGGGTGCAGGCAAGGCGGGTGTTTTCATAATTGTGTGGGATTCTGACTGTCGCCATAGACAGCAACAGGATCGAATGTCTTAGCGTTTTCCACGAACACGAGTTCCTGGCCTGCATCTGCGGCAATGGGCACACTTCGATAAAAGCAACTGCGGTATCCGACATGACAACTCGCCCCGGAACCTGCGACCTCTACGCGGAGCCAGACGCAATCCTGGTCATCATCAATGAGCATCTCACGCACGTGCTGAACGAGCCCGCTGGTGGCTCCCTTGTGCCAGAGGACGCCACGGCTGCGGCTCCAATAATGCGCCTCTCCGGTCTTGATGGTTTTTCGCAAAGCCTCCGCGTTCATATAAGCGTGCATGAGAAGCTCGCCGGTTGCGAAGTCGGTAGTGACCACCGGAATGTGACCGGCCGGGTCGAACTTCGGCGCGAGTTCGCGGCCTTCCTCGACTTGATCGACCGATATGCGGGAATGGAAAAGTGTTTTCATGAACGGCGGCTTGGTTCCATAGCTACGGCGTTGCGTTGGGCATACCAGGCATGAATCAGGCCCGCTTGGAAGAATGTCACCGGCATTTCAAAACCGCCTGCCGCAATGATCGCGCTGATTTGTTCCGGCGGCCAGATGGCAACGTCACGCCCGTAGGATTCGTGAAGATTTTTGATCTGCTCGGCGGGAACAACAGCATCTTTCATCATCCGCAGCCAGACTTTGAGAAGGCTTTCATAAGCCAGGGACTCGATGTCGGATGCCAAATCCGCGCTGGCGAAGCATCCTCCCGGCCGAAGGCGTTCCGCAATGGCACGGAAGAAGTTCGCTCGACCCTCCGACGAGAGAATGAAATGGGAAACGAGAAGAGATGTTGCTGCGTCGAAGGCTTCCGAAAGTGGAAGTGAGTTCAGAAACCCGTGGTGAAAGACGCAGCGGGTCGCCAGCCCAAGCGCTTCCGTTCGGCGACGGCAAACGTCCAGCATTGGAGCGGACGGTTCAACTGCCGTGAAGGTCCAGCGTGGAAATCTTGTGGCAAGGTAGATCAACTCCGAGCCGGTGCCCGCGCCGACGCAAAGAATACGCGCATCTGCGGGTTGATCTGCGAAAACCGCGCCAACGAGCAGATGCAGGGAATCACGCAGTGGAGCGAGTTTCGCGAACCGCTCGTCATACTGTTCGGCATGTGTCTGATCGAAAATCACTGAGGTGTTTTGTTGTCGCATATGAAGATGTTCATGAATGGCGGGAGGTCAGGGCGGCGAGGTCGGACGACAGGGCATCGAGACGTTCTATCCAAAAATCATTTGGCAACGCTTCGTAACGGATGACTTCGCTGGAAACCTGGATGGTAGAGAAAATGTTGCTTGGCTCGGCCAAGAGCTCCTCATACATGCCGCCACGGAGATAGGTGGAGACCTCTTCGCCGCTGTCGAGATGGGATATCGGACTCAACCCGTTGGCCTCGGCCTGCAATGCGGCGATGACGGCTAAAACATCTGGCAATCCGAACGGACATCTGATCTTTGCTGACCCCTCAACGTGGGTGGCTACGACTCTTTGGAGGCGCTTGACGATACGGGCAACCTCCCTCGCCCGGTCAGTGATCTTACGTTGTTGGGCTGGTGCCTCCGCAGGAATCTCGGTCGCGCCACTTCGTATGTTCATGGCGATTTTGGATTCATTGTGGTGTGCGAAAGCTCGTCGCTAACCTCTTTCCACCGATCCAGCAGTTCATCGCGGCGAGGCGCATCACCATCACCGCTGAACAATAAAGATTCGATTTCGATCAGTTCGCGCTGTAAGGCGATGGAGGGATCAGGTGTTCGAGTTGGGACTTTTCCCGTGTGCACTACGCCCGAATGCAATTTGGGAAGCATGGTTTCGATTTGGGGCGCGAAGGTTTCGTAGCACAGGGAACACCCGAGCTTGAACGCCTCGGCAAATACCTCCTCGGTGAATCCGCAGCAGGGGCAAACTGTTCCGCTTCGGATTTCAATCATGACAACCGGGACAGCAGTTTGTGGACGGAGAGGGAATGGCTTTCGGAAACTTCCCCCGAGAGCGCACTTTCATTAGACCAAATCCCCCTGAGATGACGCGGCGCACCGGGATACCCGTGCTTGGATGCACCTTTAGTGGTGCGTCCTTCATGCTTTGCTGTAACTCAAAGTGCTCGGGCGGATCGGCAAGAGTTTCGTAAACGTATGTCGGCATGGATTAAAAAATCGCCGACATCAGTGGGCATGGGCATGTTCCGGCTCATTGAGTTGAGGCGTCCACTCAGGGAAGGGATCTCGCAGGCGTGTTTTCCACTCCTCGGGAGCGAAGGCCATTTCTCGGTCATTAAGCAGGCACTTTCGCAAACCTTCCAACATAGCCTCTTTGGGAAGATTTTGGCCGATGAAGACGAGTTGCTGACGGCGGTCTCCGTAAGGTTTTTGCCAGTCGGCCATGATGGCCTTGAGCGTTTCGTCATCGGTGGGCAACTCCTTGGCGGTGGCCCACCAAAATCCCACTGGGCGATACTCCGCGCTGCCGCCCGCCTGGGACCAGAGACCGATCATGTCGTGGCGGGTGGCCAGCCAGAAATAGCCCTTCGAGCGTAGGAGGCCGGGCTGGTCGGAATGGATAAAATCCCAGAAACGTTTCGGGTGAAACGGGCGGCGGGCGCGGAAAACGAAGCTGCCGATGCCATATTCCTCGGTTTCGGGCGTGTGGATGTTGTTGAGTTCCTTGAGCCACCCGGCGGATTGCTGGGCCTTTTCCATGTCGAAACGTCCGGTGTCCAGCACTTCGCCAAGCGGAACGCGGCCGCGCTCGGACTCGATGATGCGCGCATCGGGATTGAGTTTGTGAAGGATGGCGCGGAGTTCGTCCCGTTGCTCCGCTGATACGAGGTCGATCTTATTGATCACGATCACATCGGCAAACTCGACCTGATCGGCGAAGAGGTCGGAGATGGTGCGGTGATCCTCCTCACCCAGCGCGATCTTTTTTTCCAACAAGGTGTCGGATTCCTCGTATTGCGTGAGGAAGTTTGCGGCATCAATCACCGTCACCATCGTATCAAGCTTGGTGAGCGTTTGCAGACTGCGTCCTTCCTCGTCGGCGAAGGTGAAGGTCTGCGCGACGGGCAGGGGCTCGGAGATGCCGGTCGACTCGATGAGCAAATAATCGAAACGGCCCTCGTCCGCGAGTCGGGTGACTTCCTTGAGTAAGTCCTCGCGCAGGGTGCAGCAGATGCACCCGTTTGACATTTCGACGAGTTTCTCTTCGGTGCGCGAAAGTTCCGCTCCGCCATCGCGCACGAGCGCGGCGTCAATGTTCACCTCGCTCATGTCATTGACGATTACGGCCACGCGGCGGCCTTCGCGATTGTTCAGGACATGGTTGAGCAGCGTGGTTTTGCCCGCTCCGAGGAAGCCGGATAAAACCGTAACGGGAAGCTGGCGGAAGATTTTGGATTCGGAACTTTCGATTGTTGATTTCATAGGAAGTTAGCAGGCGCAGTCGTTAGGCAGATCAATGCAGAGAAGGATGCGATACTCGTCGCGATGGCGGACCGGAGCGCTGCGGTGAATGAGGGAAATATCGTCATCGGCGCACCAAGCGCGGCCTTTGAACACCGCAACATGCCAGTTGGGGATGGAGCGAATGGCGGCGGGGTCCACCACGATGGCGCGGTTGGCTTCGTGGATGGTCCGACCTCGTGACCCCAATTCCTCACGACGGGCGTTCCCGTTTTCCAGCCATTGGGTCCCCGGTCCGGCGTAGGTGCAGAGAAGGCGTAGCCGGAGCGTATCCGCATGGAAGAGCGCACACCCATCATCTTCCACTCTCTCCAAGCGGACGCGAGGGTGCCTCGTTCCCGCTATGTCTGCGAAGAGTTTTTCGAGTAAAAGGACATCGGCAACAAGATGCCGCAGACTGCGGGAAACCACTTCTGAAACGTTCACGAGGGGAATCCCGGCGGAAACTCGGTCGGCCGAAGGCGAGCGTAAATCGAGATGTATCGGCTTATCCGCCTCAAGGATTGCCTGAATGGCCGGAGCTGCCGATGGATTCGACGACCGCTGCCAGAGACAAAGATTGAGAGTCGGCTCTCCGATGCGACGAAGAACGTCGCATTGGTCTTCCATGGCAACATGGGAGACAGGCAAGAGTTTCGGGAATCGGTCGAGAAGAACGGGCATGGTTTCCTTTTGGCTGGGAAAAATGGCTTAGTGATATTTCGGGAAAGCGCTTCGGGCTGTGGAAGCAGACATAGCCGGACGCGGTTGCCGCGGCTCCCGGCGCAAAAGTTCTCTGGCGCGCGGTGTCGAACCGGGATCGGCCAAAAAACGCTCCCGCCACCGTTCCGCTTTTTCGGGTGGCAACCAGGGCTTGCCTCCCATTCGAGAAAGCAACTTCATCCAGCACTTGTGACGGTAGTTGCTGGCTGTGTGGGCCTGAATCCATGACTCGTATTCAGCAACCCATTTCAACAGTGGGCGGCAGGTTTGGAGCATCGCGTCGGCGGTTGAAACCGTTTGGCGCTCCACTTCGTAGGCTCCTGGAGTAGGCGGTTTATCGCCCGAGTAGGAAAAGAGGCGTTCCCGGTTGCGAATGAAGATAACGCCCTCGCCAAATCGGGGATACCAACCCGCGCAAAAACTGTGCAGTTCCACTGTTCCCCCTTCCCAGCCCATGCGATACCGGCCGCTGCCTTCGGATGCAGATTCTTTTCGGGCCAAGCGTTTCAGGCCAAACCGGGTGAGAAGATTTCCCTCGCGGTGCCGGGCGTCGCATCCCCAAAAAAACATTTGCTGTTGCAAGCATCCACACGCATCCCGGACGAGACTGCGACGTCGGGAGGGAGCAAGAGAAGGGATGATCGGGAGATGGGATGAATCGCGCATGATAAAAGCGATAATTCGCTATCAGTTTGTTTATTGATAATTGACACTCATTTGTCGTCAAGGCATATTCGCCAGCCACACGAATGAAAAAAACGCTCCTTCACAGTCTCATGGCGGCGCTCTGCGCAAGCTCACTCATCGCCCAGCAGGAAATCCTTAACGATCAGACCGTGGCCGCCGGGAACCCTGATGGAATGACGGGTTGGCTCAAAGGTGACAACGCTCTTGGAGATTGGGGCGGTGCCCGCACGAGTCTCCAAGATAAAGGTGTTGAAATCTTCGGCGGTTACACGGCGGAGGTGTGGGGCAACACGACTGGCGGACTGGAACAAGGAACCGTTTACACCGGGCTGCTCGACTTCGGCGTGAACCTCGACCTTGAAAAGGCGATCGGATGGCAGGGGGCCAGTGTGAGCACGACCTGGCTTTGGCTGAGCGGACGCGATGCCAGCGAGGATCTCGTCGGAAATTTCCTCACCATTTCCAATATCGCGGGGTTCAACACCCTCCGCATGCTGGAGCTGTGGTTTCAGCAAAATCTCCTTGATGACAAAATTTCCTTTCGTCTCGGCCAACTCACCGCTGATTCCGAGTTTGTCATTTCCGACTACGCCGGGACGTTCATCAACGGAACGTTCGGCTGGCCTGCATTTCTCTATACGAACCTCCCGGCCGGAGGTCCCGGGTATCCGATGGGAACTCTCGGGGCAAGGCTCGCGCTCACCCCTGTGGAGTGGTTCACCTTCCAGTCGGCGGTTTTTCAGGGCAACGTCTATGATCAGGATGTAAACCGCCACGGGTTCCGCTGGCGGCTTGACGGAGAAAACGGCTTCCTTTTTCTCAACGAGGCGCAGGTGCGTTGGAACCAACGCGAAGAGGAAACCGGGCTGCCGGGACAAGGCAAGGCCGGCATGTGGATTCAGACTGGCGCACTCGCCGACACACTTTCCGAGAGCACGAACTCGGGCAACTACGGCTGGTATTTCATCCTTGATCAGATGCTCTACCGCGAGCCCTCCGCCGAGCTTCCCGCACCGACCGGAAAATCCCTGGACGGCAAATCGGTGGTGGATGGCAAGAGTGGAAAATCCTTCAAGACCCCTGTCAGCATGGAAAAATCTGATCAGGGCTTGGGATGGTTCGGCCGGATCGCCTTCACAAAAGAGGACCGGAACTTTCTGAATTTCTATTTCGACGTGGGCCTTACTTATAAGGGCCTCATCCCGAGCCGGGATGACGACACGATTGGCATTGCCTTTGCCTACGCACAACTTGGCAACACGGCGCGGAATTCGCTCATTGAAGAGGGCTCAGTGGGTGTTGGGGCCGAAATGGTCTTGGAATTGACCTATCAATGCCAACTCACTCCCTGGCTCATCGTGCAGCCCGATCTCCAATACATCATCAACCCTGGCGGAACGCAGGATCTCGGCAACGCTCTTGTGATCGGTGCGAGAGCGGCTGTAACCTTCTAAATTTAATCTGATGAATTACACAACACTTCGTTCAACGTTCGCGGCTCTGGCGCTCAGTGCCTGTCTTGGCATGGCCGCAACGTCTCCAGAAGAGGCAAAATCCTATCTGGTTTTGACCCTCGCCAAGGTCGGCAAAGAGTCTCAAGACCTTGTGAAAAACAGCGCGGAGTATTCCTCGCTGGTTGCATCGCATGGTTCCGTCGAAAAGGCCTACAGAGCGGCCCCTGCTGACATGGAAGCCTTGGTGGAGAAAATGCGCTCCAATTACAAGGGCATCGATAGTTTTGGTTATGAAGCAGTTGAAGGCATCGTCGCGGGAGTTCCCTCACTTGCGCACTATGACATCACCTTGGATGCGGGAGTCCCAGCCAGCGAAGGCCCCGCTGATGTCGCCAAAGTCGTGCTCGATCTTGGCAATGGCGAGAAAATCGACCGTGAAGGAGCGTTGTTCACCTACATCATCGAACCTGCTTTGTGGGGCGGGAATCCGAAGTGGGGGGTGCGTATCGGAGATAAGTCATTCCCTCGCCCGGAAGTCCTTGTGGCAGCAGCAGCCGAGACCAACAAACTCGTACAGTCCCTGCAGGCGGACGCCGCCGCCTGGAATCCCACTGTGGAGGATTGCTTTGGTGCCATGATTGTGATGACACCGACTCTCTCGGATTACTTCAGTGATTGGAAAGAATCACGCTTTGAGGCCGAAAAAAGCGGACGTTTCCAAGCCGTGAGCCGCATCTCTGACATGAAAGGAATCATGAGCAGTTGTGCGGTCTTGTATGGGGCGGTGAATGATTCCGTCGCGGCCAAAGACAAGGCACTCGCCAAATCGACAACTTTGGGATTTCAGGAAATCCTGAACTTTTTGGATGCCCTCGAAGCCCGGGAACGCTCGGGCAGCATCAAGCCGGCAGAAATCGACGAACTGGCGCTTCAGGCCAAGGAAAAGACCGATAAATTGGTGCCCCAGATCGAACAGGGTGCCGGGTTGCTGGGCATTCAGCCCTCGACCTGAGGCCATACCGACCGCGCGCAGCCATTCTCGTCCTGGGTCTTGCTGCGCCCGGTTGGGGCTGATCGTCTGGAAGATGGCCTCCTCGATTTCCGGTGATGAGTGCCATTGCGCATGCCCGAGAGTGGCGGGCGATCATTACTGTTACCTTCGCCGCAGCCCGCGAGGAAACTATCGCCCCTTCGGGTACACCGTCCTCTACTGAGGCGGCATGGCGGGATTTACGCCTTGCTCAATGAGCGCCTTGAATTTTGCGGCTTCCATGGATTCGACATGACCGTCGGCATACAAATAATTTGACCGTCCCTTTGTGCGATCTGTGGCCGCTTGGCCGGTGCGGAAACGATCGGGCGATATGTCCACGAGCACGGAAACCCAATTGCGCCACTCCTCCGAGTGCGTATGATCTGCTCCAATTCCAAATTTTTGATCCGAGACGACGAAGGCTAGAAGGGTTTGGGAGAGTTTCGGGATGAGCAGAAGACGATCAAACTTCGTCACGACGTTTCCATCACCATCATAGGAAGGATTAAAGACGATGCTGTTTAGGGTGTAACTCGTGCCTTTCGCTGTGAGCCGCTTTTGTGCAAATGGATCACCGGGGCAAATCCGCACCTTGTCCACGTCTTCCAGATAGGTTGCGAGGCTGTAAATCCACGACTTGCTGCCGCCGGTGTGCGAGGTTTGAGGAAGACTCCCGGAATTATCCGCAGCGTAGAGAGTGATTGCCGTTCCAATCTGGCGCAGGTTTGAAGCGCAGGAGGCTTGTTTAGCTTTTGCCAAGCCAGCCTGAACGCCACTGTAAGATAGGCTGAACAACACCGCCACCAACGCGAGGACCACAAGCAATTCAAGAAGTGTGAATCCCTCGCGCCGGATGGACCGGATCTGGAGGCGCATCACGCGCGCCGCCGACGGCGCAGCGCGAGGAATCCACCGCCCAACGCCAGCAAAAGCATGCTGGATGGCTCGGGAACGACGTTGAAGACAAAGGTGGAAGACCCCGACACGAATCCATCATCCACATGGGTTCCCGACATGGTGATTTCGACCTCGTAGATTCCCGGTGCGCTGAACGCAACATTGTAGTGCTGGTGTTCTCCGGCTGCTTGGTTGAATGAGTCTGCCCCGGTAATCCCATTGGAAGAAGCCCACAAAAATGTCAGGTCGCCATCAGGAAAATAGTAAACAGAAATGTCTCCAGGGGCATTCAGACCAGTGAGAGAAAATGTCAGGTCGCCGTCCCAATCCGCAACGTCCAAATCCTCAGTTGCCCAACCCAGGTAAGGGACGCCGGTGAGAGGATTCGTGGAGATGCGCCAGAAAGTTTCGCCCGCACCAACCCCGATTGGGTCCCAGCTTGCACTGGCGTTCCGCGTTGCCAGGGCGTTTGGGATATTGGGTACTATGAGGGTGAGATCAGCCGTGTCGAATTCTTCATCGGCACGGGGCGTTCCATCCACTGTGCCTCCTTCGATGTGCCAGTGAGGATGGACTTCAAAGCCGCTTCCTTCATCCTCATAGGCCATTCCGATGTCACCATGTCCCTCGGTCCAAAGAGCTTGGGCAGAAACGCGGGCAGGCAGGGAAAGAACAAGGACGGTGACGGCGGGCAATATGAGGCGGCTGATTTGCATGCAGATGAAAATGACAACGCATTATCAGGAAGGCAAGTTCTTTTTGATAATTGACTCTCATATGGGCGTAGGTAGGATGATTCCATGGCCTACACGACGCAGCAAAAGCTCATTGTGAGCGCCGTCATCGAGAAATCCAGTCGTCCACTGACGCCTACAGACATCTGCGAGGCCGCGAAGGCAGAGATTCCCTCGCTCGGCATTGCCACTGTTTACCGCGCCCTCAAACAGTTTGTGGAAGAGGGCAGCGTTCGTCTGGTCGAGGTGCCCGGCGCACCGCCTCACTACGAACACGTTTCACGGCAGCACCACCATTTTTTCCTGTGCAAGCAGTGCAAACACCTCTTCGACCTCATCGGTTGCGTGAGGGGAGTCCATTCGATGGCTCCCGCAGGATTCCAGGTGGAGAGCCATGAAATCGTTCTTTACGGCAACTGTCCCGACTGTCTTGCAGCCTGAATGCTGAATGATATTTGAACGTCAGGCTGTTTATTTGGACTAAGAATTGATATTGCACACTCAAGATCAATAAAACGCTTCGTTCTCTTATCTCTTTTTCATGAAAATACTCCGTCGCCTCAGTCTGGGCTTTGCCGTTTTCGCGCTTTCCAATGCGTCGGTAGCTGCTGCTTCCGTAAATATCGTCGCTGCCGAAAATTTTTACGGGGGTGTCGTGCAGCAAATTGCGGGTGATTCCGCGCAAGTGACGAGCATCCTCAATAATCCGAATCAAGATCCGCATGAGTTTACGACCGATGCTGCAACCGCCAAGGCGGTGGCGGATGCTGACATCGTGATTTACAGCGGCATCGGTTATGACGACTGGATGGAAAAACTTCTCGGGGTCCAAGGCAAACCGGGACGGGTCGTGATTAAGGTGGCCGACTTGATTGGGGCCAAGGACGGAGACAATCCGCATATTTGGTATGATCCAAAAACCATGCCCGCTCTCGCGACCAAAGTCGCCGATCTCCTGAAACAGCCCGACGCCTTGGCGGCCTTTCAAAAATCGCTCGAACCTCTCACGGCGAAAATCGCCACAATCAAGGCTGCGAAAGCTGGAACGCCCGTGACGGCTACTGAACCGGTTTTCGGCTACATGGCGGATGCGCTGGGATTGAAAATGGAGAACTACGACTTTCAGGTCGCGGTGATGAACGATACAGAACCCAGCTTCCAGCAAACTGCTGATTTTGAGAAAAGCCTCACCTCGAAGACGGTTAAGATTCTATTTTACAATAGCCAGGTTACCGACCCTACCACGGAACGTCTTCAGGCGGTTGCCAGAAAACATGGCGTTCCGGTGGTGGGAGTCACTGAAACCCAGCCGCCCGATGCGAAGACCTATGTGGATTGGATGCTCTCGGAGTTGCGCGAAGTGGAAAAAGCTCTGGGGGCCAATTGACGACCGCCCTATCCATCACGGACGCGGGAGTGCGGCTGGGAGGTCGCGACATTTTGCGCGGAGTAAACGCGCAGATCGCGCCGGGCGAGTTCGTTGGTGTGTTTGGGCCAAATGGCGCGGGAAAATCCACCCTGATGCGTTGCCTTCTGGGCCTCACTCCGCTGAGTGCCGGAAGCATCTCGCTTTTTGGAGAACCGCCAGGGCGTGCCAATGGCAGCATCGGCTATATGCCGCAAAGCCGGTCCAGCCTCGAAAGCACCTCGCTCAGCGCCCGCTCGCTGGTTACGGCTGTCGCGGGAGGAAATCACTGGGGATTTCCCTGGAGCAGCCGGGCCTCTCGGGATGAAGTCGAGAGAGCTATGAAATTGGCTGGTGCCGAGGAATATGCCGACCGTCCCTTTTCCGTTCTTTCCGGTGGTGAAAAACAACGCATCACTTTGGCGCAAGCCCTACTGGGCAAACCGCGGCTACTCATTCTCGACGAACCTCTCGCGAGTCTTGATCCGCGAAATCAGATGCGGATGGTTGAATGCATCGCGGGGATCAAGGCGGCCACTGGAGCGACGATTATTTTCATCGCCCACGACATCAATCCACTTCTCGGTCACATGGACCGCGTTCTTTATGTCGCGGGCGGAAGCGCCGCCATTGGACCGGTGGATGACATCGTTTCCAGCGAATCGTTGACCGCCCTCTACGGCACGGAGATTCACGTGGTCCGGGCCGAGGGAAAAATCTTTATCGTTGCGGCTGAAGGTAACGTCACGGAGGCGGCACGTCATGATTGAGCAAATTATGGGTTACCTGGCCTACGACTTCGTCCGGAGTGCTTTGATGGCAGGTTCCTTGGCGGGAGTTTTAGGTGCGGTCGTGGGGTATTTTGTCGTCATCCGCAAGGTCAGCTTCGCGGCTCACGCGCTCGCTCATATTGGTTTCACCGGAGCGACGGGAGCGGCCTTGTTCGCTCTGAGTCCGCTCGAAGGAATGCTGATTATCTCCGTTCTCGCAGGAGCAACAATGGGTGCATCCGGGAATCGGCTGCATCGCAGTGAGATGGCGATTGGCATGGTGCTCTCTATTTCCTTGGGTATTGGCACATTGTTCCTTGCCCTCTACAAGGGCTTCGCCGGACAGGCTTCCGCCATTCTTTTTGGGAATATTTTTGGAGTATCCCAGCACCAGATTTTTCAGACCTTCATTCTTGCCGCCCTCAGTCTGGGAGCATTGCTGGTTTTTTCGAGAAAGCTTTTGTTCGCGAGCGTTCAGCCTGATCTGGCCGAGGCGCGGGGCGTTTCATTGTCGGCTCTTTCGGTGGCCTTCATGGTGATCCTCGCGGTATCCGTGACTCTTGCCAGCCAAGTCGTCGGCATTCTACTGGTCTTCACTCTCATCATTGGACCCGCGGGCATTGCCGCTCGAATCTGCCGGAATTTTTGGGCAGGCATCACAACCTCGGTGGCCATCGCACTTTTTTCGGTGTGGAGCGGAATACTTCTCGCCTGCGTTACCAATTGGCCGCCCAGCTTCTGGATTACCACCATCTTGTTCGTTCTTTACCTGATCACCGAGGCCGTCTGCCGCTTTATCCTTCGGATGGAGCGATAGGCGTTCTCACCAACCCCAAAAGATAAAACCCACACGACCATGAGCAAAAAACTCGAAGCCTTCCTCGCGAAGGAACCCAAAGCCGCCGCCAAAATCGAACACGCCATCCTGGACTACAAACACGCCCGCAATGACCTGACTCACGCCATTGCCGACCTCAAACACGCCAAGCAGGACACCGCCCATGCCCTGAAGGACTTCGATCACTTGATCAAGGATTTCCAACACGCGCTCTCCGACTGGGAGGCCGGCGGAAAGAAAGCCGAACACGCCAAAGCGGATTTGGAGCATGCCGGAAAAGACAAAAATCACGCCGAAAAGGATCTCGAACACGCGCTCAAGGACATTGGTCATGCGCTCAACGATTTCAACCACGCGACCCGCGACCTTGCCCACCTCGATTCCGACCTTGCCGCCGTTATCGCGCTGGCGAAAAAGGCTGGCGTGGCCATCACTCTGGCCGAGGCCAAGGCCTACGTCGCCGCTCAAGCCAAAAGCTGATCCATCACCAATCAATCTTGCAGAGCGGGGCAGGGTAATTTCCTCCCCGTTCTGCCCAACCCAACTGCCATGACTGAACAATCCCTTGTCCCCGTAACCGTCCTGACCGGCTTTCTCGGTTCAGGAAAAACCACCCTTCTCAACCGCATCCTCACCGAGCAACACGGCAAGCGCATCGCCGTGATCGAGAATGAATATGGAGAAATCGGAATTGATAACGAACTTGTCGTCAATGCGGACGAGGAGATTTTCGAGATGAACAACGGCTGCATCTGCTGCACCGTGCGGGGCGATCTCATCCGCATCCTTGGCAATCTGATGAAGCGGAAAAACAAATTCGACCACATCATGATCGAAACGACCGGGTTGGCTGACCCTGCTCCCGTTGCACAGACGTTTTTTGTGGACGACGAGATGAAAGAGAGCTTCTCGCTTGATGCCATCGTGACCGTCGTGGATGCCAAGCATGTCTGGCAGCACATCGAGACCAGCAGCGAATGCCAGGAACAGATTGCTTTTGCCGATGTGCTTCTCCTCAATAAGACCGATCTGGTAACGCCATCGGAACTCGACCAGCTCGAAGCCCGCATCCGTTCGATGAATGCAACCTGCAAGATTCACCGCACACAGAATGCCGAGGTCGGAATGGATCACCTACTGAATGTTCGTGCGTTCGATCTGGATGCGAAGCTGGAATTGAACGCGGATTTTCTCACGGAGGAAGTTCCCTTCGAGTGGGGCGGGGTCTTTGCGCTGGAAGCGGGTGAATACCGGGTCGCTCTCGACGTCGGACCCGATCCGGCCATTGACGTCCTGCTGCTGCCTCTCTCGCCCTACAACGACGAGGCTTACGAGGCTGCGAAGAAAGAGGCTATCATCACCTTCGCCGATGATGCGGTGGTGTTGGAAGATGGTTCGACGCTTCGACCTGACCGGAAATTGGCAACGCTCTTACTCGGGAAGAACGGCGCGACTTATACGCTGGAGATCAAGTCTGCCGGTCACTACGCGCTTTTCACTCAGCACGGGCCGGAGGAATTCAACCTCCGGCTGCTGCGGGACGGCCAGCCCGCGGCGCCGGTGCACGCTGAAGCCTATGCGCACAGCCACTCGCATGACCAAAGCGTCACCTCCGTCGGCATCACCGACAGCGCTCCTCTCGATCCGAAAAAATTCAACGAATGGATGGGAACGATTCTGCGGGAAAAAGGCGTCGATATTTTTCGCATGAAAGGCATCCTGAGCTTTTCCAGCACGGCCAACCGTTTCGTCTTTCAGGGCGTCCACATGCTTTTCGACGGAAAGCCGGATCGAGCTTGGAAGGCTGGCGAAGAGCGAAAGAGTCAGCTTATCTTTATCGGCCGTAACCTCGACCGCGCCGAACTTGAGGAGGGTTTCCGTTCATGTCTGGCCTAGAAAAATTGGCGGCGGACGAGAAGGTGCGGTGGTCATTTACAGCCGATGAGCACATTAGCGGGCTGGCTTGGTCCCCGGATGATGCGTGCCTCGCCGTTTGCACCAGCGCCGGGACGCTCTACATTCTCGACGCGTATTCCGGCGTGTGCGTCTGCCAATGGGACGCTCATGCCATCGGCGCGAATGCGGTAGATTGGGCCAAAGGTGGCCTGGCATCCTGCGGGCAGGATGGAAAAGTCAAACTCTGGGACGCCGGGACGGGAAAGCCATTGAAAAGTTTGGATGCCGGAACGGCCTGGGTCGAGAAGTTGCAATGGGCACCCGGAGGTGGATTGCTGGCGAGTGCGGCAGGACGAAAGTTGCGCATTTGGAATCCCGAAGGGGAATTGATCGCCGAATATGGGGATTTTCCCAGCACGATTGCCGCGCTCTGCTGGCGGTCGGATGGAAAAGCCGTCGGAATCGGGTGTTACGGAGGCGTTCAACTTTTTCGAATCGGCGAAAGCGAACCCTACCAGAACATGGTCTGGAAGGGTTCCATTCTCGCCCTGGCTTGGAGTCCAAATAGCCGCTACGTCGCGGCAGGCAGCCAGGAAGCCACGGTGAATTTTTGGAAACTACCCCTGCGCCATGGCGAGGAATTGAACATGAGCGGCTACGCGACGAAAGTGCGGGAGTTGGCCTGGGATAAAAACAGCCGCTTTCTGGCCACGGGTGGGGGAGAGATTATCACGGTATGGGATGTCTCCGGCAAAGGCCCGGCAGGAACGCGCCCGCGCCAACTTGAGGCGCATCTTCGCAAGGTCACGCACCTGCATTACCAATCCCATGGCCCGCTGTTGGCCTCGGCGGATGGCGAAGGATACATCGCCTTGTGGAATCCCGTTCAATCCAATCAGCCTCTTCGCGAGGGCAGTCTCGATAGCGCGATTGCCGGAATGCGATGGTCCCATAACGATGGCGCAATTGCCTGGGGCACTACGGAGGGTCAAGTCTGCGTCTGGAACGTGGGCTGATTCGTTTTCACATGAGACGCACACGGCAACTCAGTCTCATCCAGGAGATTTTAAGAAATCAGGAGCGCCCAATTTCAATCGGCAGACTTCATTCCCTGGCAGTCGAACAGATTCCAGGCATAGCCTACTCAACGGTGTTTAGGCGGGTGCAAACCATGCTGGAAGCGGGGGACATAACGCCGGTTGAAATCGAATTCCGTCCGACAAGGTATGAGTCCAGGGAGAACCGGAGCCGCCATCATTTTTTTTGCCGTCGTTGTGAAGAGGCTTACCGGCTGGATGATGCGCCTTTTGCTTCGATGGACCACAAGCTTCCAACCTGCAAAGTCGAAGACTATCACCTCATTTTATACGGCATTTGCGAAGCGTGCCTGCACCTCGCCCCGTCTCCTGGCTCTCTTCAGCACACGGGAATGATGGATGGGCGTTTCGGACATGGACCTTCCATGCAACCGGCATGAATTGCCTTTTCGCAAAGACTTTATGACTCCTCTCATTATTGTTGTTGGTTTTCTCGGGGCCGGAAAGACGACCTATCTGAAAAACTTTTTGCCCGAATTGGTTAAAGTCGGCATCGAACCGCATGTCATAATCAACGACTATGAAAACGCCAATGTGGACGCCGAATTTTTCGCGGGCTTGGCCAAGCACGTTACCCCCATCAACGGAAGCTGCGTGTGCTGCGGATCGCGAGACCAACTCATAGGAAGCCTAAAGAATTTCGAGCATGGCCTTGGACGGGTAATGATCATCGAGACGAATGGCACGACGGATTCCGAGGAGCTTATCGAGATGCTGACTGTTGCCCCGGAGCTGGAGCGATTCTCGCCGCCGACGCAGATTTCGATCATAGACGGAAAACGCTGGCAAAAGCGTTTCTGGCATAACTCCCTCGAGTTCGAGCAGGCGAAAACGGCCAATTATCTTTATCTTTCCCGGATGGACGAAATTGATGATGTCCGGCTTGGAAAAATAATTGAATCGCTACGGAAGCACGCTCTTCCGCAGGAATTCACCGATTCCTGCCAATTTGCACTTATCGTCAAAAATCTTTCGGAAAAACTTGCTGAAATCGAACGACGAAGTGATCTCGGCGAAACCAACCCAAGCCGCAGCGAATATCGGATCGTAAGCGCTCAACCACATCGCCTCGGTCATCATAATCACTCAGCGCATCATTTCGCCTCCTTCCAGATAAATCTGCCAGAGAGGCTCGTGAGAGCCAGCCTGGTCAAGTTTCTTGGAGAGCTTCCCGAGAGCGTCATCAGGGCGAAAGGGGTCGTCCAGTTCACCGACTCGGGTGATCAGTATTTTATTTTTCAGAAAGTGGACCGCTTCGAGAAGCCTCAATTCTTTCCGATTCGGAAGCCGTCAGGAGATTGCTCGACGTTAGCCATTTTCATTGGCCCAGCCATTCCAGAGAAGGAAGTTCGAGCAGCGGCTGAAAGCCTACTTTCGAGTTGAAGAGAGTTGGCGGGAACTCCGGGGCGGCATAGCATAGCTTGATGCACACGGCGGATCTCACTCCCTGGCAGCACACTCACCAGTTCCATAGCACGAATAGGCTGGGGGAACGGAATACGCGCCGCGTCGTCGCCTTGACCGCCGTGATGATGGTTGTTGAGATCATCGCGGGCTGGATGTTCAACTCGATGGCGCTTCTGGCGGACGGGTGGCACATGAGTTCACATGTCCTCGCGCTGGGCCTTACCGCCGGGGCTTACGTGCTATCCCGCCGATTTGCGAATGATCCTCGTTTCGCTTTCGGAACATGGAAGATCGAAGTGCTGGGCGGATTTACGAGTGCGATCTTGCTCGTAGGGGTGGCTATATTTATGGCGATGGAATCCGTGGGGCGGCTCTTTCAGCCCGTCCCCATTCTTTTTGATCAAGCAATCATTGTCGCCGTAGTAGCGCTTGTGGGTGGCAGATTTTTCCATTGGAACTGGCTGGATGCCACAATGGGAATCGTCGGAGTCGTAGTCGTAGGGGTATGGGCGTGGGGACTGCTGCGTGACACAAGCCGGGTGCTTTTGGATCGTGAAATGGACTCCGGCGTGGTTGCGGAAATCCGTGAGGTGCTGGGATACACGAGCGTCTTGTCAATTAAAGGCGGGCTGGGTGCATGCCCATTGCCGACCCCGGAGTTGCCCTAGCCGCTTCTCTGGCTCCCGGAACTCTGGCGGGCCGGGTCCCTCCTCGGTTTAATAATTGAGGGGAGAGCCACGGACTTTGATCCAGTTGCTCTGGAAAATCTGGATACTGGTTTCGGGAGGGCGTGTTTTGGGTTAACCCGCGCCGCCTTCCGCCTCAAGTGCCCAGCGACTTTGCCAGCCAGTAGTAGAGTGGGATGCCGATTGTGACGTTGAAGGGAAAAGTGATCGCGAGCGCAGCGGTGAGATAGTAGGTCGGATTCGCGCTGGGGATGGCGACGCGAACGGCGGCGGGTGCGGCGATGTAGCTGGCGCTCGCCGCCAACGTGCCAAGCACGGTCGCGCCGCCGACGCCAAGACCGCTCACTTTTCCCAGCCACACGCCGATTGCCCCGTGGAGCATGGGCATTACGAGTGCGAAAAGGGCGAGAAAGACACCTGCCTTGCGCAAGTCGCCGACCCGTGCGCCGGTAACGAGGCCGAGCTCAAGAAGGAAGAGGCAGAGCACACCTTTAAACGGCGCATCGAAGACGGGCGCGACTTGCGCGAAGCCGCGTTGCCCGCAGGCCACGCCGATGACCATTCCGCCGACGAGCAGCACGATGGACTTGCCGGAGAACAGCTCGCGCATCACCGGGCCGAGCGGCACCGCGCCCGCGCTGCCGTGGAGCGAGCGCTTGTAAAGGTAGATGGCCACGAGGATGGCGGGCACCTCCAGCATGGCCAGCAGCGCGGGCAGGAAGGGTTCGTGCAGCACTTTCTGCGTGTCGAGAAAGGCGAGCACCGCGCCGAACGTGACCGCCGAGACGCTGCCGTAGTGCGCGGCGAGTGCGGCGGAATCGGCGGAGTTGAATTTGCCTACTTTGCGCAGAATCGCGTAGCACCACAGCGGGATGGTCAGCCCGAGGCCGAGCGC
Source organism: Terrimicrobiaceae bacterium (assembly GCA_041744075.1). Lineage (GTDB taxonomy): Bacteria > Verrucomicrobiota > Verrucomicrobiia > Chthoniobacterales > Terrimicrobiaceae > JAJTZA01. The sequence goes on along the minus strand of JBGTLQ010000140.1, from coordinate 61,040 downwards.
CGCGAGCGACGGCGGCACGATTTGCGCGAGCGGCGCATCGGCGAGTTTTGCGCCGCCTTTCAGCCCAATGGCAAAGAGCAGGTAGATGATGAGCGCCGCGTAGAAATCTTTCGGCAGTTCGAGGTCGCTCTTGATGAGCGCCGCGACGATGCCGAGCACGAAAGCCAGCACCATCGGCGTGAAAAGACTGGCGGTCAGGGCAGAGGAAAAGTCCATGTCGTGAGACCTTCAGTTCTTGAATTTTGCAGAGCAAAGCGGTGAGTGATTGACGATGTTGCTTGTGTTCACGACCGCAGGCTCCTTCGCCAGCCCAAGCGTCGGCTGGAGCGGCACGGCGTGGACGGACGGGCAGGTGAGCAAGGTGTTTTTCATTGAATGATGTGGGTTGTCGCTAACGTTCGCTTGTGCTAATTTATTCACGTAAAGAAATACGCGAAATACAATTCGTGTTTCTCATTGCGCATTTATGCCGTCAATTACAAAAACGAAACAGTTCCGGAAAAAGTCCCCGCCGCCTGTGCCGGAGGCTGGCACAGGCTGGACTTTTCTGACCAATCACGCCCATGTCCTGATCCTGCTGGCGGGCGACCCCGAGATGTTGCTTCGCGAAGTCGCACAAACAGTCGGCATTACCGAGCGCGCGGTGCAGAAAATCGTAGCCGAACTGGAGTCTGGCGGTGTGCTCACCCGCGAGCGGGAAGGACGGCGCAACCGCTACGAAATCCACCGCGAAATCCCGCTGCGCCATCCCATCGAAGCGCACAGGAAAGTCGGCCACATCCTATCCGCCATCCTGGCGGGGAAATAACCCCTTGTGAATTGGTGCTTTCCACCTCCAAGCGATTGCCGCCTGTAGCTTCGTTGCCGTTTTTTTATGAGGCGTGGTGAAGGTGCAGACCATTTGAAGCGTAGGATCCGTTGAAATAATCCTTGCTCCAGACGAATGAGATGATATTGATAACTCATTCTCAATATGAAACATCATCTTTGTATCCTGGCATTTTCAATTCTTTCGCTCGTCGGCGCACGCGCAGAACTCAAGGTCGCCTCTCTTTCGACCATCACTACGGACATCGCCAAAAATGTGGGAGGCGACAAAATTGAGTTGTTTCCCTTGGTGAAAGCGGGAGTTGATCCACACGAGTTTCAACCGACACCCTCTGATGTGAAGAAAATTGCGGATGCAAATCTTGTCCTGTTCACAGGAAAGCACATCGAGGGCTATCTTTCCAAGTTGGAGGAAACGGTAGGAGGGAAGGTTCAATTTATTGATACTGGTGCGACCATCAAGGCACTGGCGATGAAAGAAGATGATCACGGGCACGACCACAGCCATGCAAGCGAGGAAGATCCCCATTGGTGGCACAGCATCGAAAACGTGAAAAAAGCGACCGCGGTTGTTCGCGACGCCTTTATCAAAGCCGATGCGGTCAATAGGGCGGTGTATGAGAAAAATGCCGGTGACTACCTTGCAAAATTGGATGAACTCCAAGCTTGGGCAACCGAAAAGGTCGCTGAATTGCCTCGCGCAAAACGGAAACTCGTGACATCGCACGATGCTTTCCAATATCTCGCCAAAGACTATGGATTTACCGTTCACCCGGTGCAAGGCATCAGCAGTTCGGACGAACCTTCATCCAAAAAAGTGAGTGAACTCATCGTCTTGATCAAGAAACAGGGAGTGAAAGCAGTCTTCGCGGAAAATATCGAGAATCCCAAAGTCCTTACCGAGATCACCAAGGAAACAGGCGCGAAGCTTGGAGGCGAACTCTACGCGGATGGCTTGGGAGACAAGGAAGCAACCACGTATCCCGATATGGTGCGCTACAATCTCACAACGATTGTCGAAGGTTTGAAATAGCCATCCTGATGGAAGGGCGTCCCTGGGTTCGCGTCGCGCTTCTTTTGATCGGTTTCTCACTCTTGGGAATTCCGGTCTGGAGCATGACGCGAGAGAGAAAAACGAGTTCGATGAATGCTCCTTCCGTGGTTGCAGCGCCTGCCCAGCAATTGCATGTGACCGTGTCTTTTGCCGAGCCGCCATCGTCATTTCGATTAAAATATCATGATGAAATTCTCTGTGAGGGATCGGCATCAGATCGAGAGTTTTCGTGCGATTGGGATATAGTCGTGCCCCCGGAGGGCGTTGATCTGCTTTTGAAAGCCGAGTGGCCATCCCAATCTCCCAAAACGGCTGTTCGTGTTGAAATTACTCGGGATGACAGCGTCTTAGTCGATCAAACATTCTGGGCGCACACCCGTCTCGTCCAATCCGTAACCGTTTCTGGAAGGAGTCCCGAATAATGTCGAATCACCGATTGTCCATCCAAGGAGTCACGGTTTCTTATGGGCACGTTCCGGCCATTCAAGATCTCAACTTGGAACTTCGCTGCGGTTGTTGCATGGGATTGCTCGGGCCGAACGGCGCGGGAAAGTCCACTCTTCTGAAAGCTATTGCGGGCCTCGTTGCCATTCAATCAGGCACCATCAATTATCACGGCCACGAAAGAAGCCATCTCGCCAAAAGCATCGCCTACCTGCCCCAGCGAGGAGTGATTGACTGGGATTTCCCGATCACTGTGCGCGGAATGGTGGCCATGGGACGCTTTTCATCCTTGGGAGGATGGAAGACGTTCGGAAAAACGGATTCGGACATTGTCAACGAGTCGCTGGAGGTCACCCGACTCCATGCGCTTGCCGACCGACAAATCAACGCCCTGAGCGGTGGACAACAGCAACGGGCGTTTTTGGCCCGCGCCTATGCCCAGCAAGCGCCTGTGTGCCTGCTCGACGAACCATTTACCGGACTCGATACCAACTCACAAGGTGATCTTCGGGACATCCTGCGGGCGATGGTTGCTCAAGGCAAACTTCTGCTGGTATCTCATCACGACCTAAAAACAGTGCCGGAACTTTTTGATGATGTGGTGATGTTGAATCGCGAACTGATTGCCTGTGGCGGAGTTTCCTCCGCGTTCACCCTGGAAAACATAGCGCGAACCTACTCCCGAACCATTCAGGTCGCCGCTATCTCATGAACGCGCTGCTCGAACCTTTTCACTATGAATTCATGAGGAAAGCGTTGCTCGGCTGCATTCTCATCGGATTCACCAATGGTTATCTCAGCGGGTTTATCGTGCTCCGCCGTCATGCCTTGCTCGCAGATGGACTTTCCCACTCACTGCTGCCTGGTTTGGCCGTGGGGGCGATCTTGTTTTCCCTGAACCCGTTTGGATTATTCGTGGGAGCAATGATAGCCGCTCTCCTTGTGGTTCTCGGCGGTAAAATGATTTCGCACAGTTCCCGGCTCAAAGACGACACCGCCATCGGGGCTCTTTACATTGCCGCTTTCGCTCTGGGCATCATCCTTTTGAAATTCGCTCCGGTGCGCGTGGATTTGGGTCATTTTCTTTTCGGAAATGTGCTGGGCCTCGGCGATGCCGACATCTGGATCACTTACGGGCTGAGTTTTTTCATCGTGCTGATTCTCGCGATCTTCCAGCGTCATCTTCTGCTCGCAATTTTCGATCCGGCTGTGGCTGCATCCATCGGGATCCGGGTGGCGTGGTTTGATTATCTGCTCATCGCGATGATGGTGATGGCAATGATCGCCTCTCTACAAGCGGTTGGCGTGGTAATGTCGCTGGGTTTACTCATCCTGCCGGCGGCCACGCTTTATCTCCTTACCGATTCTTATTCGGTGATGTTGTGGGGAGGCGCATTCCTTGGGACCTGCGGCGCGGTCTTCGGGTTACTCCTGTCTTACTGGCTCAATTTGCCCTCTGGTCCGGCTATTGTGATGGTGTTGAGTGCGCTTTTTGTCGCGGCATACCTCTTCGGGCCGCGCTATGGAGTCATTCACCGGATTCTGGGCAATCGCAGGGCAGCAAATCGTCCCGGTCTGGGTTGATCTGCCGGAACCCGTCATTGATCTTCAGACTCTTGGTTTGTATGGTCCCAAGGAGTGAGCAGAAGCACTCGACAAAAGCGGGCAATTGAAAGCGTCTTGGCCAAAAAGAAGAATCCGTTGACCGCACCGGAGATTCAAAAGCTGGCGTTTCAGGAAGCGCCGGGTATCGGATTGGCAACGGTGTATCGCGCTTTGAAAGCCCTCTCGGAAGACGGTCATGTGGTCTCAGTGGAAATCCCCGGCCAGCCTCCGCGTTACGAACGTGCCAACAAGGGCCATCACCATCACTTTCTCTGCAGGGCTTGCGGCAGTGTGTTTGAACTCGAAAAATGTCTGGAAGGAATCAAGACGATGGCTCCCCGACGCTTTCGGGTAGATGACCATGAAATTATTCTCTATGGGTCGTGTGAAGCTTGTTTGTCGGAGCAAAAGCCCGCAAAGACGACTTGACGGGCGTTTTCGGCGGGCGGGGCTGCTGATAGCTGCATTTTTCGGCCTCTCGGCTCATCTGGGGGCGCAAAACACCCCCACGTTTAAAGCCGTGGTGGGTAAGCCTGTCGTGCAGGAACTGATGGGAGGCTGCTCCCTTACCTGCGCATTTCCGTGGAATGCGGTAGCAGGCGCATCATCCACGCTCAAAATCGCCGCATTGAACGACAGTGATTCCACGACAGCGTAGATGGATGCGCAGATTGGCGACAAACTCGTTTTCAAATTTCCCGCCAATCTCCCCCGAGAGCTGAATGGCACACCTTTTTACGGCATTGATATTGTGAACGGACGTTTGTATCCCGAGGGTGGTTTTGCCGAATACGGACGCATTAAAGAACTGCGGATCTGGCACAATGAACGCAAAGTTTTGACCATTCGCCTCGCCGATACGCGGCGTTGGCAACGTGTGGAATTTGATGACATCCTGCTCAACGTGGGCGACACGCTCACACTGGAGGTTCTACAAATTTACCCTGGGAAAATTCAGCCTACTGCTGCCATCACCGAAATCGTTTTGCAAGGCGCCCATTGAACCCTCCTCCTTTTCTTTACCGCAGGAGAAATCAAAAGCGGAGTGGGATAAATCCCAATTTATCCGAGTATTTCTAGGCGACTACTGCTTGCGGTGGGAGTGATTATGCCGGATATCGGTTGAGCGGTCTTCAAAGCGTGGCCGATGGCATCCCCGATATATTTTTGGACTACTCGCTTCATGGGCCGTGCTCCCAGTGCCTTGTGAATGCCGCGCCTCACAAGAAATTCAAAGGCGGCTTCGGAAACAGTGAGGTCGAACCCTTGCCGCCTGAAGCGGTCGAGTTCCTGGGAAATCGCGAGTAGCCCGATTTCCCGCTGGGAGTCTGGGGAAAGCGGCTTGAAAACAATCTTCTCGTCGAACCGTCCGATGAGTTCCGGTCGGAAAAACCGGTGCAACTCGGAAACAACCGCTCGCTCCAAAGTGGCGAACGGGAGTCGTGTTGGGCGCAGAAGCTGCTGAGAACCGATATTGCTGGTGCAGACGATGTAGAATCCAGAAAGATCGTAGGCGAGGTGATCGGCCAGCGTGATCCGGGCCGCATCGAGCATTTGTAAAAAGAGATCCCAGATCAGGCGATGAGCCTTTTCGATTTCGTCAAAGAGAAGAACACCTTGCCGATGGTCAGAGAGGACTTTTCCCAACCGTCCAGGGCTGCCGCTTTCGTCCCCCATGAACAGTTTTACGCTGTCCACGTGTTGAAATTCCGACATGTCGAATCGGAACACGGAGTTTTCCTCGAAAAGGTAACGGGAAAATTCGAGGGTCAATTCCGTTTTGCCGACCCCGGTCGGGCCGAGAAACAGGAAAGAACCGAGCGGTTTATTGGGCGGCTGTAGCCCGAGTTGGCCGCGCTCCAGCACGGAGCAGACACGCGGAATGACGTGACCCTGGCCTTTAATTCTGGAGGAGAGATACGGTGCGAGGCCGTTGAGTTTTTCGATGAGAGAAGAGGGATTCATAGATTGGTCGTGGGGTGGAATTTGGAACCTTTGAGCCATTGGCGAATTGCGTAGTCAGGGCGGAGTGACAGGAACCAGTGGGGATATGTGCCGTCGGGGTTGATCGGCGGAATGAGCCGTTTTCGGAATCGCTTCTCGCAGTGGCGGATCAAGGCTGTAAATTTCGGCAGCTCTCGGAGTTCGTAAGTCTGAAAGTATGGCTGAATTTTTTTCTGGTAGGAGTAGGTCTTTCGTCCGGCGGCGAATCCCCAGGTTTTCTCCACGACCTGGCGTTCCCCGATATTTTTGGACGCGATGACGGCCGAATCGTTGTTGGCCACGGTGAAAATCAATTCATTGCTTAAATTGAGCATGAGCACATCGGCGTAGCGTTTATCGAGTGATCCGTGAATGGATGTGTAGGCTTGGGTTGCGAGAACGAGCGTCGCTCTCGCCTCGCGGATCACGCCGGCGGCGCGGTGATCCGCAAAGGCGGATTCTGCGCCGGTAATGATCTCCTGGCCTTCGTCGGCGAACAGAATCAAGAGATTGTCCTTCTGGCGCTCCTCCGCGGGTTTGTCGAACCGGCTGAGGGCATGGAAGTAGTAGGAGAGCTTGAGGATGGTGTTGATGTAGAGGCGTTCTGACTGAAATTTTTGCGGCATGGCGATGCAGACGATTTTTCCCTGGTCGATTTCACTGATGGAAAACGTCGGTTCGTTGGCGCAAAAAACTTCCGCGATCTCCGGGTTGAGGAAATACTCCAGATACGTGCTAATGGTGCCCTGAACCCCTCCGAGTTGCTCGGGCGGCTGGCCCAAATAGCCGTCGCGAAAGGTAACGAGTAGTTCCTCGGCGCGCTGACAGTCCATTTTCATGAGATCTTCCATCACCGCATCGCCGTCTTCTTTTCGCAACAGGAGCCGGTGGATGTTCGGAATCGTCACGTAGGCACCCAGCAGTCGGAGAATTTCAAACGCGGTTTGAATGGCGAGTTGTGCCTTGATGGGGAAAAATGGATTCCCGCTTTTTCCGCCGCTCAACGAAACAGCGGTGTCCACGATCACCTTGGCATACGTGGATGCGGGAACATCAGGATTGCCGGTGATGTTGATCGAAAAAGGCGGTCGCCAGAGCATGTCTTTCCCTTGCGGCCGGGTTTGCAAGAGAACGAGATCGTTGCTGCGCCCGAAATGCGCGGCCATCCGCACGAGGATTTCCCAATAAAGCCCCTTTTGATCGAGGCAGATGCCGCCCCAGTTCGGCACGTTCTGAAAAATCTGGAACGTAATGGCATTGATGGCGCATTGCGTCTTACCCGACCCCGTGCGCCCCGTGATAAGCCAGCCGCGCACAAAATCCTCCATGGACCAAGACAGGCCGCCAAGTCGGAGAATGGTTTTTCCTGATTGATCGCTGGCACAGAGCCCCCATGTCGCGAACAGGCCGCAGATTGCAATGACGATCCAGGACAGCGGGGGAATGAGGCAAAAGTATCCGCCGAGAGCTCCGGCGGCGCAGAGCAAAAAGAGTATCGAATCGAAAAACTTCATGGAAGAGGTTTGGGATTGAGTTTGGAGACAAGAAAATCGAAAAGCCGGCGCTCCGGGTCGGGGACGTTCTGCGTGTACGATTTGAAATTGACCGTGGTGATGCCCGGCTGGCCTTCTGGGAAAGCCTGGTGCAGAAATCCGTCCACGGTGGAGAGCCGGAAGACGAAATCCTGGCAAAGAATGAAGTCAGAGTGAGTTTTGCTGCCGATGGGCAGGCTGGATGGTGTTTCGATTGGCATAAGAAGTGAACCCGTGAAGACGGCAGTAGCGTTTGTGGAGGGCGCGGTATTGGGTCTTGGTTTGAAAAAGAAGCTTTTGCATTTCGCTGAGCGAACGGCGTTCGACGGCCTGGCCTGCCTTGGAAACAACCTGCGCGATTCGAGGGACCCGTCGGCGGGTAAGTCGGGAAAGAAAGCGAAGATTCTTTTCCTCCGAGAACTGCTTGCGCTTCGCGGCAATAGCCGCTTCCAGATGCCGGATGCTGTCGTAAAGCTGATGAAGTCGGATTGCTTCGAAGGTCTGCGTCTGGCGCACCGCCTCCATCTGCTGCTGATTGATGCGAGGCGAAAAGACCAGCTTGTCGCAGTCCACCCGCTGCGAAAGGTGTTGCTGCAGTTTGGCAGGAGAAGAAAGCAGTTCGCCCCAGCGTTGATTTTCGGTGACGAAACATTTCCGCAGGAACGTCATTTGGTTTTTGTTCCCGGAAACCTTGGTTTGCGACATGCTACAGCCGACGTATTTCCCTTTCAAAGTGCGCGGACAAAGGGCGACATGCACATGGAGATTGTCCGTGTCGTGGTGGATGCCGTAGGCGTAGCCAATCGCGTCGTTGCGATGAAATCGGTCTGCGAATTTTCCCATGATCTTTTTCATGGTGGACTGCAAAACGCGGTCGGGACTGATGCCCGATTCTACAAGCCGGTCGTGCAACTCGCGCGACATGGAAAAAATCAGGCGGTGCTGGATGACGGGATTTTCGGACGAAGTGGGAAACTTCCGGATGTGTTGGAACCACGAATCGGCGATTCGTTCCTTTCGTTCCGCGTTGCGGAGTTTGGACGGCGGCGTGCGGGAACCATCGGCGTTGATGAGAATCATCTGATGCAAAAACCCGCCCGCGTGAACCTGGCCCAGCGTTTCCTTGGAAGCATATTCCACGAACTGCTTGAGTTTTTGCCCCGTAGCCGTGTGTTCGGCGGACGTGTCCGGTTTCATTCGTGCCGAGGCTTTTCGTTCGGATGTTTCGTCCAGATAGTCGAGATCGAGACGGGAACGCCACGTCCGCTTGCGCGGAAACATCATGCCATTTTTCATATGAGGTCATCGTAGCGTTCCAAAACGCGGTCGAGTTTGTGCTCCAGTCTTTCCATCAAGTGAGGATCGAGCGTATCCGCGGCCGTCGTGGAATAGATGATGGCGGCGAACGTTTCGGCTTTGGTTTTGAAACTCATGGCTTCATGGAGCCGATTGAAGCGATTTTTGGTTTCGAGGGTGCAGTCCACGTGGAACTGCGTGGCGGGTTTCTTCGTCGGTGTTGGCATAGGTCTTGGATGGATGAAATGAGCGGGAGTCCGCTAATGATCGAAGCGAAAGCCGAATGGCCGATGAAACAAAACCCGGACCGCGCCTGACGCGGGTAGGGCACGAGGAAAAAGCGTCTTTTTTCCGAACCGTGATTTTCCTACGAAAATCACTATCCTGTATTACATCTGAGCAACGAGCTTGGTCGGAGGAGTGAGCTTTTGCCTGGTGAAAAGCTGTCTCATGGCGATTGAACGGCACTCGGGGAATTGCTGTCTCAGATCGATGTGCCGGACTCATGGAATCAGTTTCAGGAACGAGGGTTTCCGCTCGATGATTACGCCAAGGATATCCCTCTTGGTAAATACGAGGTGGTCGTTGACGGGGTATGCTATGCGAAAAGCGCCTCCCGAATCGGGATGGGTATTCATGTGTTCGCCCGGGTACGAGGTTCCAACGACAAGCACTGGTTCTTTGTGTATTACCTGCCGCGGGAGTCGTCCTATTTGCAGGCCAAGGAGTTAAAGACAGGAGATCAAGTTCGCCTTGTCGTAGAAGCCGGTCGCAATGGGCGGGGGTTGGTAAAAGATGTAATTCCCCCGATGGTGAAAAACTAAATCCGCCGATTCTTTGCGCCCGGAGCAGGGGGTGAGGGATGAGCGAGGACGGAATGAATGGGCGGATCGGTCCCGAGGATTCGGGGTAGCTGCGTTGCATTGCGGCGTCTGCGATGGCGGAGGGGTCAAGGACTCGCGGTGCCCTCCGTCCTGAGCAGTGGCCGCGATTCAACGCGACCTGGGCCATGCTCGGCAAAAGTGTCAGAATGAAAGTAGGTCGGTTTCCGGTGGAGTCGCCGATTGAAGTATGGCGGGGAGCGAAGCGGGCGCCTTTCTTCAATGGGCGAGCAGGGCGCAAGTCGCCTTCCCGAGTGAGCTGATTTGCGGGGTTTGCGGTGGCGGCCAGAGCAAGAGGTCGAAGCCTTGGCCAGACAACGCGGACCCCGCAAATGAGCGGACGGCCTGCCGGGATTGGCATCGGTAAAGAGGAAAAGGCAGATTTGCCGCCAGTGAAGGTGCCGATTGCAGAATAGCGGGGGGCGAAGGGGGCGCTTTTCTGCAATGGGCAGCCCGGGCGCGAGTCGCCTTCCCAAGTGAGCTGATTTGCGGGGTTTGCGGTGGCGGCCAGAGCAAGAGGTCGAATCCTTGGCGAGACATCGCGGACCCCGCAAATGAGCGGATGGCCTGCCGGCATTGGCATCGGTAAGGAGGAAAAGGCAGGTTTGCCACCGGTGATGGTGCCGATTGCAGAATGGCGGGGGGCAAAGGGGGCGCTTTTCTGCAATGGGCAGCCCGGGCGCAAGTCGTCCTGAAAAGTGAGCTGATGGGATGGAGACGGTAGGCACGTGGGGCAAGCCTGCGCCGCCCCCGGTGCCGTCAGCGGCTCCGGCCCATGAGCGGCATTCATCCGCAGGTGCGACATGGAGAAATGAGATGATTTCATAGTCGTATCCCGCTTTTTCGGGGGACAGCAACGGCTGGCTGCATCGATAAAGGGCCGGAAATCCGGGCGACGGCCTCATGTTCTTTCGCTGCGACGCTCGGCATTTCCACGGTCGCCGTTTGCGATTCGAGCAGCGTTTCCTTCTGCTCGATTCCCAAAATGAAATCGGCTCCCCGCTGGGCGTGAGAGGCCGCGTGAATGATCAGCTTCGGATCATTTTCGAGATTTTTGATCCAAGAACTGAGATAGGCGGCGGAGTTGTCGAACTGAACTTGATTGAGAATGCCGGCCTCGTTGGAAAGGAAGGCGGCTCCCAGTTCCGCCACGAGTTCCTCACGAGAGTACCGCTCAGAGCCAAATTTGATTGGCTGGGTGATGCCGTCCCGGTTGAGTCGGGATGGATGTCCTGTTGCGTGGATTGCCTCATGGTAGAGCGTCAAAAAGTAACTTTCCTGGCTGCGGAAATTCGACGGAGCCGGTATTCGGATCACATCGTCTTTCGGCGAATAGACCGCTGAAAATCCCGCGTGCCGGATGGGGCAAATCCGAGCATTGGCGATAATTCCGGAGGCCTTTTCGAGCGGCTGGCTGACTGCCGGTGCGGTCGAAATTTGCGGGGCCTCGATGCCTTCCGTTTGGTCTAGGTTGAAAACATTGGCCCAACGGACAAAGGGAATTCGGTCGGGACTCCCGTCCGAGCGAACCATCACATTTCCCGCATCGTCCTGTTTTTCGACGATCTTGTAATAGATGACAGGCAGGGATTTTTCGCCCTTCCGAATGTGGCCTCCCAGGTCGCCTGCCTGTTTATAGGTGAGCCAGAACGGCGATGTGCGTTCCGACATTCCAAGCGTGAAGGCATTGATTCCGCGATATATTTTGCGCGAAACGATGTTCTGCACCCCGCTGGTCCAGGGTTGTTGCCAAGGAACGGTCCCTTGTTTCAACTGTTCGACGAAACGGTCGGTGATGGTCTGGTAGATGTCCCGGCTCACAGCCAAACCTCCTGCCGGGCTGATTCGATGGCCGCTCCTGCCTCATGGTCCGGAATCTGGAAGGTTTTCGCGATCACTCCTGCGAGGGGGCGGCCATCGAGGGTTTGCGTGAAAAGGGGAGTCGCGTCCGCGCCTATGCCCCGGTCGATATACTCGAAAAAGTAGGTTTCCAGGATGCGGGAATGAGGGTCGTTTTTCATGGGTGGAGAGAGGATGATTTTTGGGTAATGCCCGGGCGGGGAGAGGAAGAGGACGCCTGCAAATCGGCGTTCCAGTCTTTGAGCCGGGGACATGCGGAGGAAATTTTGAAGCCGGTCCACTCCGTCGTTGAGTCCCAGGCTTTCTGCCAACCGAACTCGCCTGCCGGGTCATTGTTTAGGCCAACAACGAAATTTTGGCGGCGGTCATAAGCCTGAAACATCAGGTCCTCGGGAATAAATGAACCGGAGCAACTGACGATGGCGAGCGAGTCGTTGCGCCCCGAAAAAAGGGTGTGGTAACTCAATGCCTCGATGGGAGATTCAACCGCCACCAGCGTTTGGGCTTCGGCAAGATTGCCGATGGAGAACCACGCGGAGAGCTTGTTTCCAAGACATGGCCGGAAACTCGATTCATGACGAGTGTCCCGCAGGCTTGCTCCCTCCACTTTCCCGGATGAATTCCGATGAAGGAAGACAATGCCGGGATTGGGATGGTGGTTGTTCGCATAGACGGAGCCGTCGGCGTGGAGTTCGTCCACCGTCGCGGGCTCGATTTTTCGGGTTTCCACCAAATAAGCCCGGGCCGCAGGCCAATTGTTGTCGTCGCGAACGGCGTATTTCCCCACCAGTTCGGGAAAGGACAGCCGGTTTCCAGTAGGAAGTTTTCCAGGAGGGAAAACGATGCTGGAGCGGTTGGTGGCGGAGGGGTGGAATTGACGGGCGAGCGCCTGGCATGCACTGGAAAAGCTCTCGCCGGTCAGGTGCATTTGCAGATCAATCGCACCCGCGCCGCCCACGCCCACCTTGTTGTCGAACCACTTGTTGCCTGTCACAACGATGTTGTGCTCTGCGCTCTTGGCGCGAATGCTCGCGCCTTCCGGTTTATTTTTGAGACCGTGCCAGTTCAGGAGTTCACGCAGAGGAATCTCCCGAACCTGGTCTACGGTCCGCTGGCTGTCCGGGTTCATTACCAGCCGATGCTGTGGCAGAAATCCGAAACGAGTTCGTCCACGATGGCTTGCGGGGTGCCCGTCTTCGCGCCGAGTTGTTCGAGAGTGGCCGAACCGAGAAGGTCGGCCCGGACGCAATACAGAACCACGGAAGCGCGGAGTCCTTTTTGTTCAACGGTGTCCGCTTCGGCCACCCAGCCGAAAGTGCGGCTCAGGACTTCACAGATCCGGTGAAGCTGATCATCCGGGGTGGGGAGCGGTTCAAGATAGTCAACCGGGTGGCGGCGGTCGGCGTGGCGGATGTCGTTTTCGGGAAGTGCAGGGAGTGTTTTCATCCCCGCCACTATGACGGCAAAAAATTGGTCATATGCTCCCATTCGGGAGCAACTTTACAGCCTTAATCGGTGTTTTCCCGAAACCCTCCGGCGAGTGGGTTCGTGGCGGGTAACGTTCCGCGAGCAGCTTGCTTCCAGCTCCTGAAAAGCCAGGGTAATGTCGTTGGCATGAATAGAATGCCGCTCGCGTCCGCGAGTGGCCGTGGCGGTCCAATCGCTCACGCCATCATGCATGGCCTCCGTCCACCGCATCTCCCAGCCATCAGATTTCAGTTTTTCAACGATGGATTCCCAATACTTCGCCACTGCCAAATCGAAGCGGCATCCCATTGGTGAAGCAATCACAAGATTGCGAATCAAAGGCCGTAGATTTTTTCCAGAGCGACAAATACTCCGTCAGTGGAAATGCCCTGAACATCCAGTGCTTTCAAATCTGGCGGGGACTGCCGCATGCCTTCAATGAAGCCCCGTAGATCATCTTGAATATTGGCTCCCACAGGCAGGCTCGTTTCGGCGGCGAGGAGAGTAAACAGGCGAAAAACATCTCGCTTGTGCTTGTTGATGCTCTTCGAGTCGACAGCTTCTCCGGCATCTTTGCGCCGGGTGAGATCAAGCCACGCGCCTGCTTTCAAAGGAATAAGTGCCTCTGGTCTCAGTGATGGAACCCCTTCCAAAATTGTCCGCTGCTGCTGAATGAGTGCGTAGTAATTTTGATCGAGCAAAATCGCGGACAGGCTGGAACCTTCATCCCCAATGGGAATCGGCGTCAGCGTTCCGCCAGCCAACGGCGTTAGAAAATCAGGCTTCTTTGAAAACAACTCCAACTGTGCCGGATAGGCGTCATTTTCAGGATTTGAGAAGCGATAAAATTGCATCTGATCCTCTTCGCCCCGCCGTCGATGTTGATAGCCTCCCTCCTCGATGAATTTCCAGAAGGTGCCGGCGAAATCGCCGGTCATGTTTTCGATCATCAGAACGATATCGAGATCCTTGGTCGCACGGAATTCTTGGCCGACCGCAGAAAAGGCGAGATCACACGCCGTTCCGCCGATGAGGACGTAATTTTCCGTATGTCCGGCGAAGTGATCGCGAAAAATTTCGAGCCCCTTTACCATGAAATTTCCTCAATCATCTGTTCGAGGGCTTGCTCGATACGTTCATCCTCGGTTCCTCGCAGGGCAAGATAGAGTGAGAGGCGATCTACGATTCCTCTCTTCACGGACTTTGAGCCACGTATCCAAGAATTTTCCTGAGTGACGGACAGGGCGGGATCATAGCTCCAAATTTCAAGAGTTTCATGGCCCCAATCTGCCGCTGGGGCCTCCGCATTTTCCAGAGCTACGGCGTGATTTTGATACCACTCCAGACTGATTGCCCAAACCCTTGTTTTGGGCTCGTTGAGCATTGAGTAATGGGCGAGGGCGGTCAGCCCGCTTAATTTCGCCGAGGCCAAGAGTTCAGGCGGACAGTCATAGAGGGGAAACGTTCGTCTCACGGGTGAGCGCAAGTGAGGCGAGGCACGCTGCCATAGAGACCTCCATTCGCACGCCTCATTCTGGGCCTCAAACACCAGTGATTTTGTTCTTCCCTTGCGGACGATACGAGCCAGACCGATAGCCGCCAGTTCCTCCATGGCACGACCGACCGTCATGGGAGAGTATTTGACCATTTCTGCTGCGTTCAGTGCGGTTTCAAAACGCGCCTGACGTTGTTCAAAAGCCATCAATAACAAATGTTGAGCGGAGGGGCTGAGAGTCTCGACCGGTTTGGACCGTTCGCGAGCGAAGTGTTCCCGGAGGTCAATCAGGAGTTCCGGGAGGTACATTTGGGTGCCCGGAGAAATGAAGGGGATTCGTCTCTGAATGAGGCGTTGCCGTTGATTGGGGCGAATATTTTCAGGAACAAAAATCGGTGGGTGCTGTAAAATTTTTGCGAGTTGATCCCGGTCGGATTCAATCTTGGCTGGCGTCCAATCATCAAAATCACGACGGGGAGCAAAAAATGCATATCTCTGCCCGTATAGCTCTCCTTCGGCCAAATCGTAGCGCCCACGCAAGAAGAATGGAATTTTCCCAAGAGGACTTGGCGCCAAGTCAACCTTCAGGCCCGTCGCTCGGTCCAAATATGCGCTCAGATTTCCCTGCAAAAGAGAGTTCACGGAGCGAAGTATAACCAAGAAAAAGGACAGTAACAATATAAATGTTATCGTCCAAAATGTTGGTTATAAAAGGAAAGGCTACTGCTGGAAGCCTGCTGCAATTGTTACTGATTCAGGTCACGCCTGCACTTTTCAAGACAGACCGTCTTTTTTGTTCTGTGAAAAACGGGGTTTGAATAAATCCTTTTGGCTTCCAGCGGGGCGGCAATTTTCTCATTGGAAACATATTGCACCTCAATCTCCACGGTCAAATCTTGGCCCGTGGGTCTGGTTCTGACAAGGAGAGGGCTCGCTCTCTGCCACGGCCGGTGTTGTTTGCAGGACAAAGCAGGACAAAAGTGCACCCTCAAATGCACTCATCTGCATTATTGAAAAAAATAGGCTGTCGCCCGCTGAGCTTGTGTTTATCAGGGTCTAGCCCTTCTCCGCCACTCGAAATGAGTGGCGGAGTCTACGGGGCTCGAACCCGCAACCTCCGCCGTGACAGGGCGGCGCTCTAACCAATTGAGCTAAGACTCCAATGCTTCAGGGTTTTTGAAGCGGAGGTAGAAAATAGACGAAGTTGACGAGGTTTGACAACTGGAATCCGAGGGGAAATGCATTCTTCCCCGGAAAGCCGCAATTTATTCCCGACGGAGGAACAGGAAATAGCGCTCGCCGCTGGGGCGTTTTTGGGTTTCAAGGGTCGGCTCGGGAAGGTCAATTTGGGCGCGCATGTTGTGGTCGGCCAGGCGGCGTTCAGTCACTATGAGCGCGTCGAGGTGTCCACCATTCCAATACCGGATGGCACGGTTTGGGTGGATGGTTTCACTGACGCCGGCATACATCAGGAGTCCTTCATCACGCGCATCAATCACCGCGAGGCGTCCCTCACCCGTCTCGGCGGCCAGCACGGCGGCGTCACGTCCAAAAGTGACGAGCGCGGCATTGTCATTTCGATATCCAAGTCCAACGATCCCTAAAAAGTAACCCCCGGAAAAAAGAGCGCCAGCGACCATGGCAACGCCACACCAGCCAAGGACGCGGCTGCCGCAGCGACAGGCGGAGATCATGCCAACGAGGAGGAGGCAAAGCGGGGGAATGACAGGAAAAATGCGATCCACACGTTTGGAAGGCACGAAGGTCATCAGGAGGAGGCCCCCAAGAGCCCAGCAGGCCAGCCAAAGGATTTCGGGTTTTTCACGGAAGACGCGGCGGACGTTTTTGGAGAGGATTGGCAGCGCGAGGGCCAGGAGACTCCATGGCAGAAATTTGTGAAGCAGGTGGGGGAAATAGAACCAGAAGGGCTGACGGGTCTCATGACTCTTCAGGCTCTGATCGAACCGGCTGAAAAATTCGCGAACCACAATTTCTTCATAAAAATTTTCGTTCGTCATCAGACCTACCACGCCCCAGGCCACAAAAAAGCCCAGCGGAATGAGCCATGTCCACCAACCGCTCCAGACAAGATTTTTTCTGTCCTTGGGCCCCAGCCACACAAAGGCCAAAATGCCGGGCACAAGAAACGCGTAAAGAATGGGACCTTTCGTGAAGAGGGCCAGCGACATCATCGCAAAAAAAAGCCATTTCTCCGTGGAGGTCCACGCCGCGCCCTCGCGGATTTTTTTGAGAATGAGCCACCCACAGACGGTGATAAACAGAGTGAGCATCATGTCCGTTCGCACCAAGGTGGCGATCCGGGGCGTCAACAGATTTAGACCGAAGGCACAGGCGGCAAGGGTTCCCCCGCCGCCAGGAAAAATGCGCTCTCCTTCCCGAATGAGAAGCCCAAGCAAAATCAGCGTGCAAACAAATCCCGGAAGCCTCCAGGCCAAGTCCCAAGACCCGCTGACCCAATAAACCGGCAGGGAAATCCAACCGGCCATGGGAGGTTTGGTAGCGATGCCTCCCCGGGGGGTGTGTTGAAACCATGGACTGCCACCTTGTTGGATCTCATAGGCCACATAAGCCTGCTTGGCTTGATCATAATTATCAAGGTGCCATGGTAAGTTGCCAATTCCGCAGAGCAGAATGATCAGGCTGACGAAGACCCACCGGGCAAAGGGAGAGCCGGGCAGGGTTTGAAAAAAAGTGGGCATGAACAAGCGTGGACTTTACTGCGCAGACGGGGCATCGCAAAGGTCAAGTTTTTGAAGTTGAAGCTTGCGACGTCTGCTACGCAGGTTCAGAAAAAATGATTCTTCATTCATTTTGAACCACCCCAAATCCATATTAACCGTCAGCGGCCTGCGAGTTGAGCGGGGGGACACGGTCATTTTGGAGGATGTGGACTGGTCTGTGGAGCATGGACAACATTGGGTCGTGTTGGGGGCGAATGGCTCCGGCAAAACCTCGCTCCTCAGTGCGCTCACGGGTTATTTGTTTCCCAGCGGAGGGGAAATCTTGCTGCTCGGCGAAGTTTACGGAGAAACGGACTGGCGGGAGCTTCGGAAGCGAATCGGCATCGTCAGTTCTTCCGTGCGTCAGTTGATGGCGGAATCCGAGCCTGCCCTGATCACCGTGGCCAGCGGAAAATATGCGATGATTGATTTCTGGGGGACTGTGACACATGACGAAAAAGCCCAGGCCCTCAAGCTCCTCGATCAGGTCGAATGTGCCTACCTCGAGGACCGCCCGTGGGATGTGCTTTCGCAGGGAGAGCGTCAGCGAGTGCTCATCGCTCGTGCCCTCATGGCAAAACCCAGCCTCCTGATTCTTGATGAACCCTGCGCCGGACTCGATCCTGCGGCCCGCGAGTCCTTTTTGAATTTTGTTCAGCGGCTGGGCCTGCAAAAAAACTCTCCCACGCTGATTTTGGTCACCCATCATGTGGAAGAAATCCGACCGGTCTTTAGTCATGCCCTCTTGCTAAAGGACGGACGCGTGCAGGTCAGTGGAGAAAAAGACAAAGTTTTAACCTCGCGAAATCTTTCACAAACTTTTGGAATGCCAGCTAAACTCACGAAAGTTGGAAATCAATTCGCCCTAAAGCTGGGGTAATGCTTGCCGGGGGGCTGTTTGGGAGCTTTACGCAAATTTCGAATTACTGAGAATAATGCCTGAAACATTTAACCATGAAGGACATGAAGAGCATGAAGACAAGGCAAAGAGGCTTCGAATCTTCTCCCCCTTCATGTCCTTCCTGCTCTTCATGGTGATAACCTGCTAAAGCACAAAACTTCTTAGGCCATCCTTTAACCGCTTCACGTTGAAGTTTATCAGGAAGCCCTGTTTTATTCCGGCCAGCTTCATGTAGGTGAGCAGTTGCGCCTCATGAATCCCGAGCAGTTCGTCCACGCTTTTCAGTTCGAGGATCATTTCGCTCTCAACAAAGACATCAACGCGGTAGCCGCAGTCCAATCGGATGCCTTTGTATTCAACTGGCAGGGGATGCTGCAACAAAAAGGAAATACCCTGGAGTTTCATTTCGTGCGCCAAGCACTGCTCGTAACTCGATTCCAGTAATCCAGGTCCAAGATTGCGGTGCACTTCAATGGCACACCCGAGCACGCGGTTGGACAGTTCGGTAAACTCCATGTCGAGAGACTAAACCATGAGTGACATAAAGATCATGAAGATTATTCAAGACCGATTCCTTCTCCCCCCTTCATGCTCTTCATGTCCTTCATGGTGACAATTTCCGAATTCACCCCTCTTCACAGTGAAGAGCGGACCTACCCCCGCCAATCCACATTGGAACCGCGGGTGTCGATGTGGGTGAAGCCTCCGTAGCGGCCGACGCCCCCGCGGAAGAGTCCAACGGTGCGCATTTCCTTGGCCATGGCGGTCACTTTGCCGGGTGAACAAGGGTAAGTGATATCGATGGCGTTGTTTTTGACGTGGTAGGAGTTATTTTTGGCGCCACGGCACTTCGCGTTATAGGCCGGTGAGCGGTAGATGGAAACCAGTCTGGCCGGTTTGAGCTCCAACCTTCGGGAGAGGCCATCGACGATCTTGAGAGTTTCCCGGATGTTTTTCCAGAGGGCTTTGGGAGGGAGGGTGTTTTTGACCACACCGCGGGTGCGCGCATGGGCACCAAGAATTTCGCGAACCTCAACGTTCCTCAGTTTCAGAGCCTTCAGATAGTGGGCATAGGAGGGGAGCAGCGAACCAAACTGGCTTCTCCACTCGGGCGGAATCTCCAGATCACTCAATGTGCCGGAAGGGGCGGGCGCAAAACCTTCAAAGAAATTAAAAAACGCGGGAGCTTGGGAGCTGGTGGCAAGCAGGCTGGCACCCGTCATGGCCAGCATTCCAAACATCCGTCTTCTTGTGAGAATAACGGGTGAATCAGGGGTCTCGGTATTTAAAAATTCTTCTTCAGGCATTCTTGCAGTCGTAATTCTTGAGTAGCAAATCTGATGGCGGACAGGTGGTCCGCGATGCGAATCCAGACAGGTTGAGCAATAATCGCACCAAGTCAAACGATTTTGTTGCGCAACGAGGGGTGGAGCGGGAGTGATTCACTGTGGGTGAGGGGTTCGCTTGGTGGTGGATCGCGATCTCCGAGCGCGATGGGAGCAAGTGGCGGCGGAGCCGTGTAGAATTTCTCATCGTGTGACGGAGCACCCGATCCACCTCACCCACTTTTAATCACATCTGTGGGTGTGGCACCAAAGCCACTTGTGCCGCTGAAAGCATTTTTGCCGTATTTCGGCGGCGGCGGATCCGGTGCCTTTCAAAAAGCAGGAGGTCGAGGGGGCCCCAAAGAGTCACCCACCCGATAATGACCAAGCTCTCCCCGAGCAGTTCATAAAAACGACCGGTTCCCAAAGTTTGGAGAAACTCGGCAAGGATCACCAGGGCAGCAACCACCAAAAACGCTCGCAGCAAACTGGCCAGTCCCTTCCTCAAGATCTCTCGAAACTCACGGTTTGCGCATTGCGCCTAGACCTGGAAATAGGCGTGGATCGCGGATGCCACCTCGTCCTTTTTTGATAGATCCTGGGCTGGGACGCCAATTTCGATATGGTAGCCGGATTTGCAGGGATTTTCTTTGGCCTCCTCTAGAATCCATGCCGCCGCATCGGGGTGGATATGTGGTTGAATCACCGGCGAGCCATGGGCATCAATGAAACCCTCCACCGAGGAGACCGATATCTGGATTTTAGCGGGGACGAGGCTTGTTGGCATGGCGGCCAGATTGATGCCGGGGCTGCCCTTTCGTGCAAGCAGATTGTGCTGGTCTGATCACAGATTCCCAACAATGCTCCTTCGGTCTTTCCTATGAAGCAAAAATCCTTCTTAAACTTACTCAGCGGGGTGACGATTCTTGCGCTCTTGGTTGGCTGCTCACCTGATGAGGAGAAAGCTGCGATTGCCCCACCGGTGCAAACCATTTTGCTCGAAAAGCCCGGCGAGACCCCCTTCCGACGATTTCCCGGCGAGGTGGCCGCCGCAGATTCCTCCGAGATGTCTTTCGATGTCGCGGGACGCCTCATCGAATTTCCTGCGACGCAGGGGGTTGAATATAAAGCGGGGGCCCTGCTTGGGCGTCTGGATGAAACAACGTTTGTGGCCAGGGTGGACTCCGCGACAGCAGATTTTACCAATGCCAGCAATGAGCTGGAGCGTCAGAAACAACTGCACACCCGGGGCGTGATCTCCCGCAGCGAGTTGGACCGTTTCCAACGGGCATTTGGGGTCACAGAAGCTGCCTTGCGTGAGGCCCAGCGCGCGTTGGATGACACACGAATGGTTGCGCCATTTGAGGGACGGGTGGCACGCACCATGGTCAATAATTTTCAAAACATCCAAGCCAGGCAGCCGGTGCTTGTCTTTCAAAACAATGCCACCTTGGAAGTCGATATCCAACTTCCTGAGTCCGATATGTCCTTGGGTTCGCAAGGCGTCACCGCGGCCAATGCTCGCGAACGTTTGGAGGCCAAGGTCGAGTTTCCGGCGATTCCGGGGCGGACTTTCGATCTCGAACTCAAATCCTTTGGGACTGAGGCTTCCCGCTCCGCCCGCACGTTTTTAGTGACCTTCAATCTCTACCCGCCCGAGGGGCAAAACATTCTGCCAGGCATGACCTGTACGGTTCTCCTTCGCCTCAAAAGCCAGCCAAATCCAGATACCGAGGCGCAAGCTGGTTTTCAGGTTCCTTTGCGGGCCGTGGCGACGGCTGATGGAAAGAGTTCGCTCTGGAAACTGGATTCCGAGTCGCTCAAGGTTTCACAAATCCCCGTCGAAATGCTCCAACTTACTGGCGAGACGGTCAGCGTGCGAAACCCGGCGCTGGCTCCCGGTGACGAGATTGTGGTTTCTGGAGTGCGCTTTTTGTCCGAAGGAATGACCGTCCAACGGATGCAAGCTCCTTGATCTGCTGTCCATGAACATCGCCGAGGCGTCGATACGCAATAAAACGGTCACTCTGGTGTTTGCGGCCCTGATGGTAGTGCTGGGCGTTTGGTCCTACAAAAACCTGCCCCGGTTGGAAGATCCTGAGTTCACAATCAAAGATGCCCTGATCATCACCCCCTACCCCGGCGCTTCAGCCGAGGAAGTGGAGAAAGAGGTCAGCGATGTGATTGAGTTGGCCGCCCAGCAACTTGGCCAGCTCGACAAGGTGGTCTCACGATCCGAACGGGGACGCAGTACGGTCACGGTCACCATCCGCGATCAATATGACAGCGAGTCGCTGCCACAAGTTTGGGACGAGCTCCGTCGCAAAGTTAATGATGCCCGCCGGCATTTGCCGCCCGGCGCCGGTCCTTCGCTTGTGCTGGACGATTTTGGTGATGTTTTTGGGATTTTCTTTGCCCTCACCGGGCCGGAGTTCACCGATGCCCAACTTTACGAAACCGCGAAGCTCCTTCGCCGGGAACTGCTCCTCGTGCCCGATGTCAAAAAGATCGATATTTTTGGTCATCAGCAGGAAATCATATATATCGAGCTGGCCCGTGACCGAATTGCTCAGTTGGGCATCCACCCTGACGAGATTTTCGCGCTTCTGAGAGAACAAAATCTCGTGGTCCAGAGCGGCTCAGCGGATGTGGGTTCGATGAGCGTTACGATCAATCCGACCGGTGAGTGGACCGGGGTGCAAGATTTTGAAAATCTCCTCATTCGCGGAGGGGGAGATGGCGGGGAACTCATCTACTTGAAAGACATCGCCACGGTTCGCCGTGACACCATTGATCCTCCCACCACTTCTCTTCGATTTGATGGAAAACGGGCCATCGGGATTGGAATTTCAACGATTAGCGGTGGGAACGTGGTTACGATGGGCGAGGCAGTTCAGGAGCGCATCCGTCAGCTGGGTTCGCGGATTCCGTTAGGCATGACGCTGGAGACGGTCTCCTTTCAAGGTGATACCGTCACTCAAGCCATCAATGAGTTTATCATGAACCTTGGCACGTCCGTGGTGATTGTTGTGATTGTCCTACTTCTTGCGATGGGGGTGCGAAGCGGCCTGATCATTGGGACGATTCTCATGATCACCATGTGTGGGACCATGATAGTGATGGAGCAGACGGGGCTGATCCTGGAGCGGATCTCGCTGGGAGCCTTGATCATCGCGCTCGTGATGCTTGTTGATAATGCCATCGTGATCGTTGAGGGCATGCTCATTGCCATGCAAAAAGGGCAGGACAAAATGCAGGCAGCCAAAAACGTGGTGTCGCAAACGGCAATTCCACTGCTGGGTTCGACAGCGATTGCCGTGCTGGCGTTTGGGGCCATCGGGTTGTCGGATGACAGCACCGGCGAGTATTGCCGCTCCTTGTTTGTGGTGTTGTTGATTTCTCTGGGGCTGAGCTGGATCACGGCGGTGACGATCACACCGCTTTTTGGGTATCTGTTTCTCAAGTCAGCCCCGGCCGAAGACTCCAAAAAACCGAAGAAGGACCCCTACGGAGGAGCCATCTACCAAGTCTATAAACGCATCTTGCTTGCATGCATGAGAGCGCAGAAAACCACCATGGTTGTGCTGGTCGGGCTGCTGGCTCTTGCAATTTACGGATTTGGTTTTCTTCAAAACAGCTTCTTTCCCGATTCCACTCGCCCGCAATTCATGGTCGATGTGTGGCTGCCGGTTGGGACCCGCCTTGACGAGACGGACCGAATCACTGGGGAAATGCAGAGCTCCATCAAAGACATCCCCGGTATCACGCACATCACCACCTCCGTCGGTCAGGGAGCCCTCCGGTTTCTCCTCACCTATTCCCCGGAACGCGCTGACACCTCCTACGCGCAGTTCCTGATTGATGTCGAAGACCATAGCCTCATCAGTGAAATCCTTCCCCAAGTTCAACAGAAATTATCGTCCGAAAACCCGGATGCCCTCATCATCGCAAAACGCTTTCTGCTAGGTCCTGGCGAAGGCGGGCGTATTCAGATCCGGTTTTCCGGTGAGGATACCAACACCCTGCGGGGACTTGCTGGTCAGGCCATGGACATCCTGCGCGCAGATGGTGGAGCAAAAGGCATCCGCATCGACAGCCGCGAGCCAGTGCCCGTGCTGCGTCCCCAATTTTCCGAAGCGCAAGCCCGATTGACAGGCATCACACGCACGGACCTTGGTCACACCCTGGAAGCAGCCTTCAGCGGACGAACGATTGGTGTTTACCGCGAGCGTGACGAGATTCTTCCCATCGTCGCGCGGGGACCGGAAGCCGAGCGCTCAGACCCTGACATGATCCGGGATGTGCAGATTTTCAGTCCTGTGGCGGGTCGCTTCATCCCAGTCCGACAGATCGTTTCCGGTTTCACCACGGAGTTGGAAGACCCCCTCGTTATGCGGAGGAACCGCCTGCCCACAATCACGGTCCATGCCGATCAAAACTCAGGCCTAGCGAGCACCTTGTTTGAAAGCGTGCGCCGTCAGATCGAAGCGATCCCCTTGCCTCCCGGCTACATCATGGAATGGGGGGGAGAACATGAGGATTCCACACAGGCAAAGGCAGCGCTTGCAGGAACGCTTCCCGCGTTTTTGCTGATGATGGTCCTGATCGTGATCTGCCTCTTCAACAGCCTGAGGGTGACGCTGATCATTTGGCTCACGGTCCCGCTTTCGATCATTGGAATCGTCATTGGCCTCTTGGTTTTCAACCAACCGTTTGGATTCATGGCGCTGCTTGGTGCCCTTAGCCTCTCGGGGATGTTGATCAAAAATGGCATTGTGCTTGTTGATGAAATCAATGTGCAGCTCGCCTCAGGGGCTGCCCCATGGAATGCTGTGGTGGATGCCTCGGTGAGCCGCGTGCGCCCGGTGTCGATGGCTGTGCTGACCACGGTGTTTGGGCTAATCCCGCTTATGGCCGATGTGTTTTTTGGCGCCATGGCTGTCACCATTGTGGTTGGTCTCCTGTTTGCCTCGGCTCTGACGTTGCTGGTTGTGCCCGTGCTTTATGTGACGTTTTTCCGCATCAAGCCCCAGTAAGTTAGCGCCACCATGGATGGAATTTCGCTGTTGCAGGATTTTGCCGTCATTTTGGTGGTGGCAGGAATCTCGGGGTGGATCTTTCGTCGGCTGGGTCTCTCGGCGGTTGTTGGATATTTGGTGGCAGGAATTATTATTGGCCCCTACACGCCGCCTTTCACTTTGGTTAGCGATGTGGACCGCATCGAAACCCTCACAGACCTTGGCCTGGCCTTTTTGATGTTTTTTGTGGGGCTCGGTCTGAGCCTCAAACGGATCCGCCGTATGGGAGCTGGGGCGGTGGCAACAACGGCGATCACGGCCTTCCTCGTTTTTCAAGCGAGCCAGCTTTTCGGGCATTTCATGGGATGGGATGAAACGGTCTCCTTCATTTTTGCCGCGATGCTGATGACATCCAGTTCGGCGATCATCACGAAGATGCTTGCGGAGTCGGGACTCACTCATGAGCGGTTCGCTCAAAATGCGCAGGGGGTGACGGTGCTGGAGGACGTTGTGGCCATCGTGTTGCTCACCCTGCTTGGCGCAAAATTACAAATCGCAGATGCCCCTTCACGAACGGTGGAAGACACCCTCTTTTTGCTGGTCGCGTTTGCGGCGCTTTTGCTGGTCTGTGGGTTGATTTTTGTGCCCAAGCTTTTGTCGCGCTTTGGAGGTTCCGGGGATTCTGATCTGCATTCGGTGCTTGTCTCCGGGCTGGTTTTTATCGCGGGCGTGGCCTCGATCCGTGCCGGATTTTCGGTGGCCCTTGGGGCCTTTCTTTTTGGGGTGGTGGTCTCGGAAACTCGCTTCAAAACGCAAATCCAAAAATCGCTCTCCGGGGCGCAAGACATGTTCAGCGCGATCTTTTTTGTGGCCATTGGTATGCTGATCGACATCCGGGCTTTTTGGGACAATGCGGGACTGATCTTGGGCATTGCCGCCTTTGCCATGGTGGCAAGATCTTTGGCGGCGACCATTGGATTCACGATCTCTGGGAATCCCCTTCCTCTGGCAGTTGGCTCGGCCATCGTGGTCACGCCCATCGGGGAATTCGCCTATGTCATTGCGCAGTTGGGCGTGGATGCCGGGGCGGTTCCTTCATCGTTTTACGCTGTCGCGGTGGGGGTCTCCATTGTGACCGCCATCTGTGCCCCCATCTTTGCCAAAAACGCCTCCTCCGTGGAAGCTTGGGTTCAACGTCTTCAACCCCTGTGGTTGGAAACAAGCCTCTCCAAATATCGCTCACGCCTCAGCGCTGGCATGGCAGGCATGGCGGAGAATCATGTCTGGCGGCTCACCAAGCGACGGGCAGGCTGGACCGTCATTCAACTCTTGCTACTCGGTGGGCTCTTCGGGTTTGCAAACCCCCTCTTGGGAGGCATTCAGACGCTGGGTGAACGGGCTGGGGTCTCGGGCGGGAATCTGACTGTGATCTTCTGGGTTGTCTTGCTTACGGTGTGCCTGCTGCTTCTTGTCGCGATCTGGCAGAATCTGCAAACCCTGAGCATGGTCTATGGGGAGGCCTTTGTGGCAAGGATGGGAGGCGGAGACCGCAGACGGCTTCTGGCCCAATATGCACTGCAGATTTTCTCCTTCATTTTACTCACCGCCGGGGTGCTGGTTGGTTTTCCTCTTGAGGAAATGACTCCCTTCTTCGCAGCCGTGCTTGTGGCGGGTCCGGTGATTTTTTCGCTGGTTCTGTGGAAGCAACTCGCCGGGATTCACAGTCGCTTGGAATCCTCCCTGCTGAACGAAGACCCCAGTGGAAGGCAACGCAGCCTGACTGATGTGGTCTCCTCCTCCCATCAACACAACAGTTGGAATTTAGACCTCACCGAAATTCTTATCCCAGACTCAGCCGCCTGTGCCGGGAAATCCATTCAAGAACTCGAACTGCGGAAAAACCATGGCCTTTCGATTTTGGAAATCAACCGTCAAGGTGTGGTGATTGACCGCGTGAAACCTTCCGACCGCCTCTTTCCAGGTGACATTGTGTTGGTGGTTGGCACAGAGGAGCAACTCTCCACAGGCGGCGAATTTCTCAGCAAAGAAGGAGTGACCGGTGAGGAAAGCGCAGACTTCTCTGAGTCTGTTTTGGATGAACTCCTTCTTTCACCGGAGGCCCGGATTTTTGGACTAACCATTGCGAAATCCGGAATTTCTGCTGCCACCGGAGTCCATGTGGTTGGTATCGAACGAGACGGCAAACACTCCCTCAACCCCCATGGGGACGAGGTTTTTCAAGACGGAGACCGCCTCCTCATCCTAGGCAGCGCCGCCGAAATTCGTGCCTTCAGGCAATGGATTACCCTGGAAAGGAAGATTAGTTAACAGAAGGCAGCGAAGTTAACGAAGAGAAAGCATTAAGAGTTGAAGCGGAAACCAACTTCTTCCCCCCTTCGTTTCCTTCGTTGGCTTCTGTTAAAAGAATTCTTCACTCATGCTCATCGTAGATCCCTGAATTTTGAGCTTGATCCTTCGGTTGTGGGGTCTTTCAGAAGGGCACATCTTCCAGAGGTTCTTCGTCAGTGATTTCCCATTCTTCGAGAAGAGCCTCCGGGATTTCGCCGAGGAAGCGGGAGGGGGTTTGAAAGGCATCGCCGTAACCTGCATTGAGGCGCATTTCCGGGTAGGTGAGATAAAGCTCATCCTTGCAGCGGGTGACGCCCACATAAAACAATCGCCGTTCTTCTTCCAAGCCGGCTTCGCTTTCTGAGCTTCGCGCATTGGGGAACATGCCCTCGGTGAGCCAGATCAGAAAAACCACTTTCCACTCCAGACCTTTGGCTTGGTGGATGGTCGAGAGGGTCACCTTGCCTTCGCCCATGTCCTGAGCCAAGGCATCCTGCGTTTCAACACCGCCGAGGAGCGACAATTGTGAAAGAAATTCTTCGGTGCTTTCAAACTGACGCGCAAAAGCGGTGAGCGTGTTGAGGTCTTCCTTGCGCGATTCGTAGTTGGGAAATTTCTCCTTCATGATGTCATCATAAACCGCAAAAAGTACCGCCTCGAGAACCTCAGCCGGGGGCCGCAGTGGGGAAGATGACGTGATTTCTTCCAAGGTGTGCGCCAATTGCTGCCATGCTTTCACGGATTTTGCCGGCACTTTGAGGTCATGCAAATTTTTGAAGGATCCTTCGTTTCCGAGCACGGCCGAAGCACGTGTCCAAAGGGACTCGGCGGATTTGACTCCAATGCCGGGAAGGAGTTGCACCATGCGCTTAAACGCGATTTCGTCCCGGGGATTCACGGCGAGTTTAAGGAATGCCGCCGTGTCCTTGACATGGGCCTGCTCGAAAAACCGCAACCCGCTTGTCACTTGATGGGGAATCCCCCGGCGCGTGAGCTCAAGCTGGGTTTCCATGGAATGATAATGCGCCCGATAGAGGATGGCGATGTCATCCAAAGCGATCCCGTCCTCATGCAATTCAAGGATGCGCTGGGCGAGGAAAGCAGCTTGGGCGTTGTTTGTGGGAAGGGGCACCAATGCAGGTTTTACCGTGTGTGGGGCACGCGTCGGAGCAAGGTTTTTTGGAAACTGACGCTCATTCGCACGGATCGCGGCGTTCGCGACCTCAAGCACCTGAGGAACACTTCGGTAATTCGTTTCAATTTTGAAAACCTGTGCTTCAGGGTGAAGTTTCGGAAACCTCAAAATATTTTCAAAGTCTGCCCCCCTCCACGAATAGATGCTCTGCGCATCATCGCCGACAACCATCACATTACCATGACGCCGAGAAAGCACATTCACCAGCTCGGCTTGGATGCGGTTGGTGTCCTGGTATTCATCCACCAGGATGTGTTCGAAGCGTTTCTGGTATTCCTCTGCCACATCCGGGCAGGTGGAAAATAACTCCAACACCTTCGTTAAGAGATCATCAAAATCCATGGAGTTCGCTTCCTTTTTGCGAAGCTCGTAAGCCACTTGAGCCTGTTCGATCTGCTCGGCCAGCGGGATAAAATACGTGTAGCGCTCGGAGAGCAACGAACTGATTGGGCGACCGGTATTCACCGAGAGCCCGAACAAATCCGAAAGCACCGAGCCTTTGGGAAATCGCCGGTCGGTGGAAGAAAATCCCAGGTGCGCCACCACGGCCTCAATCATGTCCTCGGAGTCTTCACGATCCATGATGGAGAAACCCTGACGGAACCCGATCCTCTCCGCGTGTTTTCTCAGGATGCGGTTTCCAATCGAATGAAACGTCCCACCCCAGATACCTTCCGCCGCACCCGGCACCAGCGAAGTGACGCGGTCGAGCATTTCGCGGGAGGCCTTGTTTGTGAAGGTCAGAAGCAGGATCGAGCTGGCGCGGACGCCTTGAGAAAGCAGATAGGCCACGCGGAAGGTCAGCGTCCGCGTTTTTCCGCTGCCGGCCCCGGCAATGACCAGCGACGGCCCGCCGGAAGATCTGACTGCGGCAAGTTGTTGATCATTCAACTCTGCGTCAAAATTGATTGGTGAGATGGGGGCCGGTGCAGCCCCCCTAAGTGTGTATGTCCGGCTCAAGGTGCATCCTTCATCGCCCGAGACAGCCCAAGCATCAAGTCACGAGATTCGCTGAAACACAGAACGGGGGCGATTCTTAGCAGAAAAGTGGGCGGGCAAGGGACTGCCAGCCCTACCTTGGAAAAGACTAGCTGGCGGGAGCGCGTAGCGCCCCTTTGATGGTAGGGCTGGGCAGTCCCCTGCCCGCCCACTTGTGGGTTGAAGATTCCCGACAAGAGCCAAAACCTCACCACCCTCCACCGCCGCCTCCGCCGCCCCCGCCACCGGATGACCCCCCGCCACCGCTGCCCGAGGAGGAACCCGGAGCCGAGGAGGAGGATGAGATGGCAGATGTGAAGGAACTGCTCATCGAGGATGCAAAACCGGCCACACCCACAGCGGCAAGTGTTTTGCCTTGGTACCATGACGGAGTGAACTCCGAGGCCTTCAAGACCTCCGTGAATTGTTCTGACCATTCTTGTTCGACGTCCAGTGCAAGCGCATAGGGAAGGAATTTTTCAAACAAGGTGGGCGTGCGCTCGGGTGGATTTTCGAGATTGAGGCGGTCGCTTTCGGCCACGCGCAGGTATTGCCTAAACCCTTCAATGTCATCAAGAGCTTCCCTGCCAGATTCTGTTGGCCGTTTCAGCAAATGATGAAAGATCATTGTCATCAAGATGCCTGCCACGTAGCAACCGGCAACCCAGGGGGAGGCAACAATCACAAGCATCACGGCCCCAAACACCCAGCCCGCATAAAAAGGAATGGCAAAAAGGGTGATGGGGATCGCTGCAATTTTTTTCCAACCCGCCTGCCGCCAGGAAGAAACGATTTGCATCGAAAGTCCCGCCACGCCGATTGACCAAAACCCAAGCCAAACGAGAAGAAAAAGCGCCCCGAATGGTTCCTTCGTATCGTAGAGCGACACGGCCAACGGCACGAGGGTGACCAGGAGCCCAATGACCCACAGGTGCAAGTTTCTGACAAAAAAGATGGTATCACACTGGGCAGAGACCGCCTTGGCGATGGTCTGCCTAGCGTTTTTGATAGCCTTGTGATTCTCGTTCTTGAAAACAAAACTTGTCGCAGGTCCAAGCAGGGCCTCCATCACAGCGGGCCCCGGCGGAGTCAGAACGCGCTTCGCGGAGCTTGTCCGCTTGAGCTCATAAGTGCCCGATGCAGACTCTTTGATGGTGACAGCTCCCTGCACGGCCAAGTCAATCACTGAGGCTGCGAGCGAGCGATCGTCGAGAGTTCCCATACCCCGCAAATAACGAACAGCCGCAGGACCAAATCCGGGGGGTGGTTCGTAGCGGGGAATGATAACGCCTTTTTGCGGGTCACGACCATAAGCGAACCAGACCACCAAAAAATAAAAGAGCGCCAACAAAAGCCCGCCAAAACCCATGGCGATGCCGGTGTTATCCCGGAGAAGTTGACGCCACTGCTCCATTTCTGAGGGAGCCGTGACAAAACCTTTCGGCCAAGTGACCACAATCGTGAGCCCTTCTTGCGGGCTAAGCCTGGTGGTTGTGACAATTTCCACACCCGACCCGGCCGCTACCTCACGCCAATCCTGCCCCTTGTCGCCTTCATAGCCCGTGTAGGCTTCCACCGACTTCTGACGGGCTCCCGGTGGGAGTTCGACCTTCACAGAGGCCCGTTCAATCGGAAAAGCCCAGTCATTGCCGGTCACATTCCAATACAACTCGTCGAAGTCTGCAAAAAATCCCAGCTGCCGACCCGTGCGATACCGGATCACGTAGGTGTACTCGCCGGGGCGGAGGAAAACATCGGGATCTCCGATGTAAACGCGAACTCCATTATTTTGGTTCTCAACACGCCAGGTCTCTTTCTGTCCATCTCTGGTGACTCCCAAAACATCGAAAGGGACTGAGGATTTAAGACCAAAGCGTCCGCGATACAGGGTTGGGAAATCCCGGTAGATCCCGCGCTTGATCTCATTCCCCTCGGCAACAACCCTCAAAGTTTCTGTGACCTCAAGGTCTCCGTTTTTTTGAGTTTTAATCTGACTCTCAAAATTCAGAATTTCCTCAGCCGAATGCAGAGACCCCGCCAAACCGATGAAAAAAACGAACGAAAGCCACCTTGTCATAAACCAACCTGCGGCGCTTTGCGCTCAATCACATTTTCCACTTCAAAAAATTCCCCAGGTTGGAATTTAAATACGCTTGCAAGGAGATTTGCTGGAAAGGATTCCGCAAAATTTCGGTAGTCCCTCACACTGCCATTAAAATACCGCCTCGCGTATTGGAGGTCATCCTCGATCTGAACGAGCTGGGTTGTGAGTTGTTGGAAATTATGCGTGGCCTTCAACTCAGGATAGGCCTCTGCCAGCGCCAGCAACCCTCGCATAGCCTCAACAACGCCGGACTCTCCCCGCGCTGCGACCACGGCCTGAAACGTTTCGGCCTCATGGGCACTGTAGGCTCGCACACACTCAACCAAGGGAGGCACGAGATCATGTCGCTTTTTGAGCTGCACATCCACCCCGCTCCACGCCTCGGCCTGTTGATTGCGATGACGGACCCCCGCATTAAAAACCCAAAGCACCCACAGGCCCAGTGCCACCGGAACGATCAGAAGCCACAACCCAACACTCATCGCATTTACGATTTATCCAAGCTGAAGCGTCCGGCTCCAATAAAAAACAAGCTCAGAAAAACAATCGCCATCTCAGCCGGCCAAGCCCATTCCAAAAACACTCCCCCACTAACCCGGTATTTTAATACCGTCGCCACCACCATCGTGAAAAATAACAGCGCCGTCGCCGGGCGAAATAAAAACCCAATCACCAACAACGCCCCACCAACCGTTTCGCTTGCTGCCGCCATAAATCCCCAAAACTGCGGCAGAAAAGAAATCCCCAGATGCTGCATCGCGGCTCCCAGCTTCGTCCATGCCGCAACGCCCCCGGCCAGCTTTGGCCAACCGTGCATAATCATCATCAGCCCCAACCCAACCCTTAACAGCAAAAGCCCAAAATCACGATACCGAGTCATCCATGTGAGAACCATCCCTTGGGTGAAACAGAAACCTCTCCCCGTGACCAGCCCGAATCATTTTTCATGTAGAAAAATTGGGCGCATTGATATCCGCACCTGGGACCGCTGGTCCCGCGGGCCGCGGGACCGGCATTCCCTATTTGCCTCAAAAAACCGAATCAGATTTTGCGTGGCAGGACGATTCTGATAAAATTCCCCCATGCGCCCAGAAAAATTCACCGCCAAAATGCAGGAAGCGTTTAATGCCGCGCTGGAACTCGCGACAAAAAGCAGTCATTCCGAAATTTCCACCGAGCATTTTCTTTCTGCTCTTCTGAATCAACCGGAAGGCCTAGCCAGTTCCCTGTTTCAAAAACTCGGAGTGGCCCCGGCCAATATCCTTCAAGCCTTGGATGCCGAACTCGCACAGCGCTCAAAGATCCATGGCGCCTCGTCGCCCGGAATCAGCTCGGATCTCAGAAAAACCCTTGATGCGGGGGAAAAGGAAATGACCAAGCTCAAAGACGAATTTCTGAGCGCCGAGCACTTCCTGCTGGCTGCCTCGGACTCTTCGACTCCCTCCGGGCGAATTCTGAAAGCCGCCGGCTTGGACCACTCAAAGCTCATGCAAGCCCTGGCCGCTGTGCGCGGAAATCAGCGGGTCACCGATCAAGACCCCGAAGGCAAATACCAGACCCTTGAAAAATACGGCCGTGATCTCACCGAACTGGCCCGCAAAGGAAAAATTGATCCCGTGATCGGGCGCGACGAGGAGATCCGCCGCACGATGCAGGTTCTCTCACGCCGCACAAAAAACAACCCGGTCTTGATTGGGGAACCAGGGGTTGGCAAAACCGCCATCGTGGAGGGGTTGGCCCGCCGGATTGTTGGGGGCGATGTACCCGACTCCCTCAAAAACAAACGTATCATTGCCATGGATCTCGGCGCGATGATTGCCGGGGCCAAATTTCGTGGGGAATTTGAAGACCGTCTTAAGGCCTTCTTAAAAGAAGTCACCTCCAGCGAAGGCGAGATCATTCTTTTTATCGACGAATTGCACACCATTGTCGGAGCCGGGGCCGCGGAAGGATCAGCTGATGCCTCCAACATGCTCAAGCCGCAACTCGCCCGCGGCGAACTCCGCACGATTGGGGCCACCACCCTGGATGAATATCGCAAATACATCGAAAAAGACGCCGCCTTGGAACGTCGATTCCAACCCGTGATGGTTGATGAACCCAGTGTGGAGGACACGATTGCCATTCTGCGAGGCCTCAAGGAACGCTACGAAGTCCATCATGGCGTCCGCATCCAGGATAATGCCATCATCGCCGCCGCCGTCCTGAGTGACCGCTACATCAGCGATCGGTTTCTCCCTGACAAAGCCGTTGACCTCATTGACGAAGCGGCCTCCCGCCTCAAGATCGAGATGGAATCTTTGCCCACGGAAATCGACGTACTGGACCGTCAGATCATGCAGCTCGAAATGGAACGTCGCGCGCTTTCCAAAGAAAAGGACGCTGCCAGCAAAGACCGTCTCACCAAGTTGGAACGCGAGTTTGCTGACCGCAAGGAAGAAGCCTCCCGCCTCAAAGCTCAATGGCAAAAGGAAAAAGAGGAAATCGGAAAGTCCCAAAAAATTGCAGAAAAAATTGAAACGGCCCGCGAGGAACTCGAGCAGGCCCAACGTCGAGGCGACCTCGGCAAAGCTTCCGAAATCCAATACGGCACGCTCCCCAAACTCCAAAAGGAACTCGAAGATGCCGCTTCGCAGGTCTCGAGTTCACCATCCGCTCTACTTCGTGAGGAGGTCACCGAAGATGATATCGCCCGCGTGGTCTCCAATTGGACCGGTGTGCCTGTCTCGCGACTGCAGGAAGGGGAACGTCAGAAACTCGTCAAAATGGAAGAGCGCCTCATGGAGCGAGTGGTCGGCCAGGAACAAGCCATCAAAGCGGTCTCGAATGCCGTGCGCCGCGCCAGAGCCGGACTCCAGGACGAAAATCGTCCCATCGGCAGCTTCCTCTTTCTTGGGCCAACCGGAGTTGGCAAAACCGAACTCAGCAAAGCCCTCGCCGAATTTTTATTTGATGATGAGCAAGCCATCGTTCGGATCGACATGAGCGAATACATGGAAAAACACGCCGTGGCCCGTCTGATTGGAGCCCCTCCCGGTTATGTCGGTTACGAAGAAGGCGGCCAACTCAGCGAAGCCGTCCGCCGCAAACCGTATTCTGTCGTTCTCTTCGACGAAATCGAAAAGGCCCACCATGATGTCTTTAACCTGCTCCTGCAGGTGCTCGACGACGGACGAATCACCGACGGTCAAGGCCGCACCGTGGACTTCAAAAATGCGGTCATCATTCTAACTTCCAACATCGGCAGCCATTACATCATGGAAGATCTGCCCAAAGAAGAACGCAATGCCCGCGTCACCGAGGCCCTTCGCGAGCACTTCCGTCCAGAGTTCTTAAACCGCATCGACGAAACCATCATCTTCGACCGCCTCGACAGCTCGCAAATCGGACGCATCGTCGAAATCCAACTTCAGCGACTCCTCACCCGCCTCGCGAAACAAAACATCACCCTCCAACTCACCCCGGCCGCCATCGCCCACCTCGGCAAGGAAGGCTATGACCCCGCTTACGGCGCAAGACCACTCAAACGCGTCATCCAACGCGAAATCCTCGACCCCCTCAGCCTCGACATCCTCGATGGCAAATTCCATGAGGGTGATACCATCAACGCCAATTTCGAAGAGGATCACTTGGTTTTTGAGAAGAAGTGAGGCAAGGCATTTTTTAGACAGGATTGACAAGATTTGCAGGATTGGCAGGAAGGCCATTGCATTTGTATCCCGAAGGGATGATGGAGATTAGTCGGGGGTGAGCTTGCGAACCCCCGGAACCTTGATTGGGTAATGTCATGATTTCATTTGTCATGCACGGCTCTGTGCCATATCGTGTATGGCATGAAAATGACGTTGCACATTGATGAGGCTTTGCTTGCCAGTGTGATCAGCAAGTATGGGTGTGAATCGAAGACGGAGGCCGTAGAAATGGCGCTCAGAGAAGCAGACCGCAGGGCAAAATTGAAGCGATTCTCAGTTGAGGGGTTGGGTTTTTCTGCGGAAGAACTTCGAAACTCGGTGGATCCGAATTACAACCTCGAGACCCTTCGAGCAGCCGAAGGACCTCATCGGTATGGACCTTCCGACTCTCGTTGATTCCAACGTCTATATTGATTTACTACGCAGCGGGCTGGATCCCTCGGAGGAGCTAACCCGCAACATTTCCACCACGGACTTGGCGACTTGTGGGATGATTCGGGTTGAGGTTCTACGCGGAGTCAAAATGCCCGTAGTTCGCGATCGGCTGGCCGGATTTTTCGATGTTCTGCAAAATGTCCCCTCGGACAACCTCCTGTGGGATGAGACGGCCATGCTCGCATGGAAAATGGATCGCTGCGGTCAGATAATCCCTGCCACCGATCTCCTCATTGCCGCATGCGCGCTAAGGATTGGTGCGGTCGTGCTGACATCAGACGCCCACTTCGCTGGGATCCCAGGGTTAAAAGTCCGCTGGTGGCCGCTTGAGTGAAAGACCCCTCAACCAATTAAACCCAAACAACCCGAGGGGGAACGAAGTGGCAGTTTTCCTTCTGCTTTATCTTCATGTCCTTCATGTCCTTCATGGTAGAAACTCCTGCCTGAAATCCAACCGAAGAAAATTTACCATGAAGAGCATGAAGACCATGAAGGGGGAAGGAGCGGGCAGCTTTTCTTCTGTCTTATCTTCATGCCCTTCATGTCCTTCATGGTGGAAATTCCTGCCTGAAAGCCACCGGAGAGAGTTTACCATGAAGAGCATGAAGACCATGAAGGGGGAAGGAGCGGGCAGTTTTCCTTCCGTCTTATCTTCATGCCCTTCATGTCCTTCATGGTAGAATTTCCTGTCTGAAATCCACCGGAGAGAGTTTACCATGAAGAGCATGAAGGGGGAAGGAGGGGGAAGGAAGCAGGCAGTTTTTTATTCTGCTTTGTCTTTATTCCCTTTGTGTATGATTTCTACGGCTGGAAATAATTCTCCGAAACAACCCGCCACTTGTAGAAGTTTGAGAGAGGTTCGGCATCGGCAACGGTCGCGTAGTCAGGGATATCAGTCGCGTTCGGGTCGATGAACCGCTCAATCAGCGTCGACCCGCGCAGTTCAGACATCACACGGTCCTTGGATTCATCCCACACCGTGGCCGTTGTCCCAGGCACTTTTTTAAGTATTTGCGCACGCCAATGAACAGTGAACGTGTTGGATTTTGTTGTGACGCGGGAATACAAGTGATCGTAAGGAGCCTCGCGGGCGGTGTCTGACGTTAGGAGTTTATCATTCCAGAATGCCTCGACATTTGCAGCTGTCCGACCTTCAGGAACAAGCCACATCTCGCAGATCTGAGAGGCCGAGCGGAAGATATCGCCAGTATCGAAGACATCCGTGTCGAATCGATCAAGCGTTTCTGTCGTGTTGATGGTATATCTTGTTTTGGTGTTACTCGCACTTTGTGTTTTGAAGTGGGATTTGTAAATTTCAGCTAGAGTGTTGTTTAGGGATGTTGTCCAAGTTGACTTCATCACAGCTTCAAGACCTGTGCGCCGTTTGATATAATCGAAGGGCATGATGCGATAATTTAGGTTGATTTTTCCAGCCGTTGAAAAGTCTTCGCTTATTGGGTACGGTTCAGCAACAGGCATCCAAAACAAGTCAAGCAGGACATGGTCTGGCAACCCAATCAGTCCTGGATGGTTTGTCCCGACCGCCGGATTTGGTGAAAATGCCAAAGTTTGCCACCCCACCGTTACACTGGAGGGCTGCCCCCCCAACAATGTGATCGGCGATGGGATTTGACGACTGCTGGAAAACATGCCTCTGGTTGATGCGGCATTTAATCCCGCCATGACGCCGCCTAATTGGGATTGCAATTGAAAGTATGGAACTTGGTGGCTAAAGTCCACTGCAGGTCCATCAGGGGAAATTGTTTGGAAGTCTTGATCTGGGCGGACCAAAATCCCCCCATCATTGGCAATTCCGGGACCAGATGTCCAGTCACCAACGCTTCCATTGACAAATGAGTCTCTGGGCTTTGAAGAAGCAACGGTAATTTCATCGATGTTGTTGTCAGTACCCCCTGGGTTACCTAAGGTCCCAATCTTGCTTACTCCTCCCCATAGCGCCATGCCATTAGATGCTAGATTGGACCCCAAAAGCGAGAAAGCACCGCGTGTGACGTAGCCACTGTTTCTAGTGTCTCCAAGTGTGTGAAGCTGTTTTGGTCTTTGCGAGGGATACTCCGAGTTTCTGATAACCTGCAATAACGGAGCGGTTGAACCAATGGCTTTGGGATCGTCGACTCTGATGAAAGAGTTGAAGATGGCTAACCGAGGGTCCCCAGATCCTGCTGCAGATGAATCTGCCCTAACCGAAATAACGGTATCAAAAGGCGTGATGAGTGGAAAGCCATTACCGAATACATCGTCGCGATTAGAAACCAGATTTCTTCCAGTGCCGAGAGCGATAGAAGCGGCAGAAAGCGGAGTGCCCAGAGTGAGTCGCCTCTTAATATCCGTCATGAGTTTTCCGTTGGAGTCCTGATAAATGTAAGTAACAGGGTAGCTGCCTTGAAATGACGATCCTAAAAGCACCGGCAACAAGTGGGCGTTGAGCGTTCCGTCAGTGGGATCAGTATTTCCATACAGAGCACTGAAGTGCCAAACCGAACTTTCCGTACCAACTGACGCGTAAGGTTTTGCAGGATCTTCCTTATTTGTTCCACTCCGATATAAGGCGGCGATTTCTATGGCTGCCCACTTTGTATCCCTTGTTTCAGGCAGGTCCGGAAGAGTGGGCTTGTAACCGTCTTTAAAGTTAGGGTTTGGAAAAACTGGCTCAGGATTAATAGTTGCACCTACTGCTTTAACTTTAAGTTCATTAAAATTCCAGTAGGGGGCAAGAGGCATTGAGTGAGGACCATTCCAAGATGAGAAGTCCACCCTGTAAGTTGCAATGAGCAAACTAGCATCGCCAGTAGGATCTGTGTTAGGGTTACCGTTCTGAATGCCATAAACTTGAACAGTGATTTCTCCTCCTGAAAACGTAAAATCAGTATCCGTTGGGGCTATGGGACCAATGGGAACACTAATTAAACCATAATTCGCGTCACTGATATTTCCATTGACAAAATCTTTAGGGTTTTCTGTCGCCTTAGCAATATCGCCTTTTGCATTTCTTGTGTACATTGAGAGCATGTGCGCAGGCAGATTGCCTTGTCGAAAATCCATTTTAGCAACAGCATTGTTGAGCTTGAGATCTGTGCCATTTACTCTCAGCGGTGAACCGCCAATTTTAACCCAAAATACGGGTCTATTGTTACGGCTGGAGCCGCGAACTGAGGAAAAATCCAGGAGCAGCAAGGCACGCATTTGTGTGGTCTGCGCCCCATCTGGATAGACATCGCTAGGGTTAAGATTAATCAGGTTTTGCCAGTTATAGGGATTAGAAAGAAAGCGATTTTTTTCTTGAGCCGTCGCCAAAGGCGGGACCGGTAGTGGAGAAGGAGCACGACGATCTGTCGCATAAAAACTTAGAGCTACTTCTCGTAATAACGGAAACTCGCTAAGTGTAGTGATCTCACCGGATCCGAGATTTATTTTCAGAGGAATTGGAGAAAACGCTCCACTCTCGTTGCGCGAAGCCTCCAGGTTGTTGTTTTTATCACGAAATCTTGCAAATGCTATGGGCGTGTAAGAATAGAGCATCTTTCCAGCAGTTGTGGGGCTTGGGTCAGCGTCCAGGGTGTATTGATTGACAAGGGAGCGAATGCCGTTAAACGTGTTGGCGAGTATAAAATCGCGAGTGACCGCTGGATATTTCGTAACAAAGGTTTCGCCGTATCCGGGCACTGACTTCTCAGTTTGATCTTGAAGATATGTAAGCAACTGCCTATTCCTTAGTATTTGGTTGTAGTCATGAGTCGGGCTCTCGGGATTTTGCCTTTGGAAATAATACTTGTCCCCTCCACCTGAGCGCTGGCGGTTAAGTGTGGATGTGAATGCAAGCAAACGTTCCTCAGCACGCATCCAAGTATTATTCTCTAAAAGTGTAGTGTCCGGGTTTGGTGAACTGACTGCAGCGATTTGTCGATTTGGGAGGCTGGCATGGGATGAAGCATATGGCCATGTTACTGGCCAAAGACTTATTCTAGGGGTTTCAAAAAGTGTGGTTTCAGGAGCCCTACTGGTTGAAGTAAGAAAGAAATTGCGCTTCTTTATCATGTCCACTGTGAGGTCCTGCGCCAAGGACCGGTCAGGAGTGAAGAGTAATTCATCTGGAGAAACAAAGAGCCGGTCTGTTTTTAATGGGAGTGTGCTTCCTGGTATGAGAGTAAAGCTTGCTCCTGTTTTTGGTCCAAAATCATATGTTTTACTAACGATAGGGAAAGTTCCCCCTCTTGAGCTGCTCTCATCGTATGCGATACGCGGAGTGATCTGGAGAATTTTTTTAGATTGATCCCAGTATTGTGGATTGCTCCATCGGTTGCCTGGGTTAAGTTCTGGGAAAACCGCAGAAAGTGAGGTCATAGCCGGGTGGCCGGGCGTGCGGTTAAATTCTCCTCCCACCGGAGGGTTCCCTGCAAATTGCATTTCGTCCGAGGTTGCGGCCTTAGGCCAATCCCAATACGCGCCTTCGCTGGCGGTGTTAATATTGACTTTGGAAGTTTCATCATCGGTCCAGAAGGCGACTCGTCCGATAATCGGGTTGCTGGCTGAAGCACCTGTGACGCTGGCCGTGCTGCCGGATCCGCCTGATGCAGCAACCATTTGTCCGTCCTCCAGCACATAAAGCCAACGTACTGGCATAGGCGCAGCAGACCCGGAGCCTGCGACGGCGGGATTACTTGTGTTAATTGAGAACCCTTCCACAAGCCCAATGGCACCAGGATCAACAATGGGATAGACGCCATTGATGGGTTGATTCAGGTCTACGAACTCTGCTTTGCGTGCATTCCAGCCAGCAGGCGGCACCTCGGCTGTGGCGGTAGGGTCGAAGCCTGAGCCAGGAACCGAGAGAGCCGAATCCCAAGAATAAAGTTTGTAAATATTTTGCGCATCTCCACCGCCGGCGAACGTGCGGACCATTCCGGGCTGCGAGGCCCAAGAGACCGGGGCGGTGGCTGTGCCTTCCTTGGTCGCGGCGTTGATTTGTCCCATGACACGGCTGACGGCGCTGCTGGCCAAATGGCGAACCTCACTGCTCGTGGCGTAGAGGCTCACACCGCGTCGTTCGCGTCCGGCGCTGGTGAGGAAGAAGACAGCCATGGACGTGGAGAGCACAATGGCGATGAGGACAAGAAGAAGCGCGAAAGCGCGGCGGTTGCGGGGAGTTTTCATGTCTTAGTTGGCGGACCATTTGGCCCCTTGGAGTTCGACGGAGGTGCGGAAGACGCGGTGACGGATGCTGGCATCTGTGAGTTGCTGGCTGTAAGTGGCAAGATCTTGTTCAAACTGACTGGAATCGGTGAAGAGCCCGGCCGGGACGGCGAATTCTGAAGGAGGGGTTGCGCTTTGGGGATCCAACCGGGCCAGGGATCGGCGATCCACACTGACCATGGCCACATCCACAATGGGCGGGATTTGATTGCGCATGATGTCAGCACGTTTTTGCGGAGAAACACGGCTGGTTGGGTATCCCGACTGCCACGCACGGGAATCGTAATGGTAGTTGGGAGAAAGGATCGATCCGATCTTGTCACCAGGCTCTGGCTCCCCGATGACCAACGCGGCTGAGATTTCATCTTCTGGGGACAACCGTGGGCGGAACACAAGCAAACACACATCTTCAGCCAAGACGCGGGCTCTTGGGTTGGCATTGTTTGGGGTTCTTGAGAAAGCATCGAGCCAAGTGTCGGTGTAACTGGACTCTTTGGTTGAATCATAAACCCCCAGGTCCTCTGTTGGCTCAACAACCTGTACCAACCTAAAACGGTATTCGCTTGGAAAAATGGCTTCCAACCAAGCCGGCAGAAGGCTGTCATCATTGGCAGCATATTCGATGAAGAAACCCACTGAGTTCACAGTTCGATTCAGGGCGGCGAGGTTTGTATCGTCCGTCACGCCCAGCGGGGCTTGAAAAATAACGGCATGACCAGGGTGCATCGCTGGGTTGGCTTGAGGGATCACGATCGATGCCGGTCCGGTGAGGAAGTGCAGCTCCGAAGCGCGGGCAAAATTGGCTGGTTTAAAATTGCTTACGTCTGCGTAACGCGGATTACCGTCCGCATCCACATAATCATTATAAGTGTTGAGGGTGGCACGGGAGAGCGTTCTGGTGATCGAAGCAAATGCGGAACGGGCATTTTGGAAGCTGGAGATTTTTCCAGAGCTGGATTTCCAAATTTCGCCGATGCCACCAGTCACTTGGAGAAGGAACCCCATCACGATGAGGAGCACGGTCACGGAAACCAACAGCTCAAGCAGGGAGAACCCGGCGCGTTTATTCGACGCGGCTCCGCTGCATGGGGATGAAATCGTGCAGCGGAGTGCCCGATCCACCGGCGCTGCCGCGCCAAAGGCAGCGAATTGTGATGTCCAAGCGCGATGCCCGGCAGCCTGCGGCTTGCTTCCTGACATCGCGGATTTGCGGGATGGAAAAAGTGTTTTCATAAGCCTCGGTCCGCGAGAAGGAAGGTTCGGCGGGTGGTGTGGGGGGCTCTTGATGAGCTTATCCCAACAGGCGCTCTTTGGAATCCGATAGAAACAGTCACGCGTCGCAACTCGCCCGCCCCCTCGGGATCGTAGGCCTCACCGATTACAAAAAACGAGGCCTCGTCGGCAGTCGAAACCTCCAAACCTTCATTGTCATAATACAAAGGTTGTTGAAAACGCGAAGCCAGGTAGGAATTGATCTCCTCGAACTTCGTTGAGGCCAACTCGGCTCCCAACGAATTAAAAATCTCGGTCTCCACGATCTGACGGTTTGCTTCCTGCAAGGATCTCAGGCCGGCAGGCATGAGGGAAAAAATCACCAGCAGGGCAAACGTGGCAAGCCCAATGGCCAAGACAACCTCGACGAGGGAGAAGGCACGGGTGCGGGCGAGGGCCAAACTGAGGTGGGGGCGGCGATCCCTCGCGGCCCGTGGCTGAAGCAAGAAAAAGTCGGCGGGCAAGGGACTGCCAGCCCTACCCAGGGAGCATTTTGAGACCATTGCCTTTGAAGACAACGGTCTATGATTTTGTGAGGAATGAATGGGGGGGGCAAGTTTCACTTCTTTAGCAATCACATCAGTGATGATTTACAATGTATTCACCAAGTAGGGCGAAGTCAACAGGCAATCACCATGCAAAAGGACT
This sequence comes from Terrimicrobiaceae bacterium, assembly GCA_041744075.1. Taxonomy (GTDB): domain Bacteria; phylum Verrucomicrobiota; class Verrucomicrobiia; order Chthoniobacterales; family Terrimicrobiaceae; genus JAJTZA01. Next base: position 18,726 of record JBGTLQ010000140.1, on the reverse strand, counting down.
TGGTTAAAGAATGGCATCTGGCGCGCATTATTTGGAATTTTCAACCTGATTCCACAGGGCAATCACAAATGGCGAAGGGTCATTGGCACCAGCGCCGAAATCACCCTTTTTCATCACCCGATCCGCATAGGCAAAGAGCGGGGCATGGTTCCAAGCATCTTCTTTGCCAAGGAGTCTCGCGGTCAGGGCAAAACCAGGAATGGAAGCATTGTTGATTGAGCGATAGGGAGCAGCCCACTCACGATTGTCGCTGCTTGGTTGTGTTTCATGGCGAATCCCCCACTCGGCAATCCCAATGTCCTCAGGTGTGTAAGGCTCTGGATTACCACCGCGGTCATCTGGTTTCCATTGCCCGCTATTTGAGAGGTCAACGTCAGCTTGGGTGACAATAAACGTTTGTTCATCTTCCTGAAAGCGAGTGTCCCATTGACCCACACTCGTCATATGAGAGTCGTTGAGGACCGTGCCCGCAAACAGAATTGGCAGCTTGCGCCCCATGTGGTGGCCCCCATTGGCTGGCCACCCGCCGCCGGCATCCGCAATCCCGGCAAAGTCGATGCCCATTTGCACAAAAGGGATGAGCAAATCTTGTTTGTCATACCCTCCCGGCAACTCTGCATAATCGAGGTTCAAGACAAGCGCGGCTTCATTGATCACAGCAGCCATGTCTCTTCCGTAAGAAGGCATATTTTCCGAGGGATGAACAAAAGCCCCCAAAAATTCGTGCACGTGGTCAATCCACGGTCTGCGGATTTTTGTGGCGACCGTCTCCGGGTTGGGATCATTGCCAACCGGTGCAAGGTTCTGAAGCTTGGTCAGATCCAGATCTTTGATGTGAAACTTGATGGTCTTGTCTGTCCCACTATACGGGGGCCGAAAACTTCCCTCCGGCGGTGGCTCGGCAAGCACGGTGAGCACAGCGGCAGACCGGACGACAGGCCTTGGTGTGTTGGTGCCCTTGTTGAATCGGGGAGCCCCCGGTTCCGCATCTCCCTCAGAACGATACAACCAGCTCACCGACGATACCAAACTCGATCCCGGGAGCAGCGCCAATGGGTTTTTGGCGGAAATCGGATCCCCACCGGCTAGTCCGGCATTTAAATTTTCATCATAGGAATTTAACCGCATGTTGTAACCCTGACGGTTATCCGTCCCGGGATTGAGCATGGAACCATCCTCCCCGGGCTCAGGCGTAAACCCGTCGGCATGAAGGTCGGTCGTGATTCCAATCACATTCACAGGACCCACCACCCAGTGGTCCCCATTCGCAAAAGTCCCTGAGGTCACCTCCTTGTCAAAGGCCCAGGTGATTCCGTGTTGCGAAATGCTTTTTTCTGCCATGAGGCTCGATGTGGCCGCCAGCAAAATAGCGGCCGAAAAACCAACAAGGCGGGGCAAAAAAACGAGGGAGGAAACACGAGATATCATCACAGCATTGATCATTCAGGACTTCGGAAAAGTCAATTTTCTTTTGGCTGATGCCATGAAAACGGTCTGATTAAAAGTGGGTGGGGTTCGCTCGGGGGTGGATCGCGATCTCCGAGCGCGATGCGAGCAAGTGGCGGCGGAGCCGCGTAGAATTTGTCATCGTGCGGCGGAGCGCCCGATCCACCTCCCCCAACTTTTAATCACACCCGAGTAAAAACGGGCGTGAGGTTTCGGATTTAATCCACGTCTTCGGAAACATAAATCCGCCTAGAAATCACAAGAGACAAGTGGGCGGGCAAGGGACTGCCCTGCCCTACCATCCAAGGGGCGCTTCGCGCTTGCGCCAGCTCATCCTTCCTTGGGTAGGGCGCGGCAGTCCCTTGACCACCCACTTTTTTCTCCTCACGCGTCGGACGGCGAGGGACCGCCATCCCTACCATCCAGGAGGCGCTTCGATTGGAAACTGGCGAACTGCGAGCGCGTGGTTTAAGTTTCGCGTTTATGGCATTTCAATTGGCATCAGACTACACCCCACGTGGGGACCAAGGGCAGGCCATTGCCAAGCTTGGGAGGTCGTTGGATGCGGGGAACCGTCATCAGACGCTGCTTGGGGTCACGGGATCAGGGAAGACCTTCACGATTGCGAACGTGATTCGGGATCTGGACCGTCCGACGCTGATCATGTCGCATAACAAAACGCTCGCCGCTCAACTTTACAGCGAGTTTAAGCAATTCTTCCCAGACAATGCGGTGGAGTATTTTGTCAGCTACTTCGATTATTACCAACCCGAGGCCTACATCCCGCGGACCGACACCTACATTGAGAAAGACAGTTCGATCAATGAGGAGATCGAGAGGCTTCGGCTATCGGCGGTCAGCTCGCTTCTGACACGGCGCGATACCATTGTGGTGGCCAGTGTTTCCTGCATTTATGGGTTGGCATCCCCAGAGGACTTTTTGCAGATGTTGGTCACGATTAAGCAAGGCCAGCAACTCACACGGGAAGCGCTGCTTGCGAAGCTGGTGGACATGCTTTACGAGCGGAATGATGTGGCGTTTGCGCGCGGCAAGTTTCGGGTCCGGGGCGATGTGGTTGAGATCCACCAGGCCCAGGTGGAGGATGAAGCGATCCGCGTGGAATTTTTTGGTGATGAGATTGATCGTATCAGCCGCTTTGATCCGCTCACCGGCCATGTGAATGCGACTCTGACCACGGTCACCATTTTTCCGGCAAAACAATTTGTGACTCCCTATGACAAGTTACAGCGGGCGGCCCGCGCGATTCGGGAGGAGATGGAGGGACGGGTCATTGAATTTGAGCGCGAGGGGAAACTCATCGAGGCCCAGCGCATCAAACAACGCACCGAGTTTGACCTCGAAATGATGCAAGAAATGGGCTTTTGCAATGGCATCGAAAATTATTCGCGTCATTTAACCGGACGCCCACCCGGCTCCAGACCGTACACCCTCATGGATTTTTTGCCTGAGGGCACACTCACGGTGATTGATGAATCCCATGCGACCGTGCCGCAAGTGGGCGGGATGTTTGCGGGGGACCGCTCGCGGAAAACGGTGCTTGTGAATTATGGATTTCGACTGCCCAGCGCGCTTGATAACCGGCCTTTGAATTTTGAGGAATTCATGGGGGTCACCAAACAGCTTGTTTATGTGAGCGCCACTCCGGGTGCTTTTGAGATCCGGAACAGCGTGGTGGGAAACACCGGCTATATCCCCAACCCGGACAAATCCTTCCGCGAGCAGGGAGTTCCAACCGTCGCGGCAAGCCGTGCGCAAAGCGATAAAAACCGCACCACCGAGTTGGATGTCCACACCCCTGGAAAACCGCTGGTGGTCGAGCAGATCATTCGCCCGACGGGCTTGATCGATCCCAAAATCACACTACGTCCGCTCAAGGCTCAGATCGATGAAACCATTGAGTTGTGCCGTCAGAGGATTGAAAAAAACGAGCGGGTCCTTGTGACAACTCTGACCAAGCGCACGGCCGAAGATCTTGCTGATTATTTACGGGATGTGGGGCTCAAGGTGCGGTATTTGCACAGTGATATTGATACCATCGAACGGGTGGAAATTTTGCGTGGCCTGCGGGCTGGCGAGTGCGATGTGTTGGTCGGAATCAACCTTCTGCGGGAAGGCCTCGATCTGCCGGAGGTCAGCCTCGTTTGTATTCTCGATGCGGACAAAGAAGGTTACTTGCGATCGCAGACATCCCTGATTCAAACCGCAGGCCGCGCCGCACGTCATCTGAATGGCGAAGTGGTTCTTTTTGCTGACACAGTCACCGGAAGCATGCAGGCCCTGATCGATGTGAGCGATTACAGAAGAGGCCGCCAACTCGCTTACAATGCGGAACACGGGATCACCCCGAAAAGCGTCCAGCGGGCCGTGCAGGAGAGCTTGCATGTCATCATCCAGGGCCGCGAACTCGAACAGGGCATCGTTCGCGAAACCCCTGCGGATTTTGATCTGAATGAACTGATTCGTGAACTCGAGCAGGAGATGTCCATCGCCGCAGGAAACCTCGAATACGAAAGAGCCGCCCTGCTCCGCGACCAAATCACCGAACTCAAAAACGGAACCGGGATTTCCAAAATTGAGCCCCGTCGCAAACCACTCAAATACCCCGCCAAACGCGGGAGGCGTTAAGCTTAGGGCTGAACAAAAATGGGGTAAGGCCCCACATCGAGAGTCAGCTTTCCGGCAACCGGGGCCATATCGCGACTATTGCCGACCATGTCAAAAAGCGTGGCTTCGGCATGGGACCACGGAATTTCCAGTTTTGCCAGGCCCACGGTGTTCCATGCGACCACAACCTCGGGAGCACCGGAGCGGGTGTGATCCGGGTTATAGCGATAGGCGAAGGTGTTGTCTTAGCCGTCGCTGATGGCTCCCAGCATTTTGGGGTTGGGCAGTCGCTGGATGAGGTTGTGAATGGCATGGGCTGAGGGTCGCCACTTGAGCGAGCCACGTTCAAGGATGCCACTGTTGAAGGAATCGGTGTCGTGCAAACTCATGAGGTGAACCCTGGGGACACCCAGGCGCATGGCCCACAAATACTGACGGACAATGTAAGCAGCCTGCATGTCCTTGGTGACACAAAATTCGGCAAATCTTTCCGGCATTTTGAGGGTTCCACCAGCGGCTTGAGTCAGGGGAAAACCAAGTTCCGTGAACCAGATCGGGGTGTGATCCGATCCTCCTTTTGCGAGGATCTCGCGCAGGGAGATCATGTTGCTCGACATGGCCCGCGGCCCCCATTTTTTGATTTTGAACATCTCAGGGGGTGCGCCTTGCATGTAGGGATGGGTGGTGAGGATGTCGTAGAGTTTGTGGATGTTTGGGTGGCGGTCAGTGACTCCCTGAATATATGGCACGTCGGCCACAATCGGCCCCCCTCCGCCTGCAGAGAATGCGGCAATTTTGACTGTGGGAGCCAACTTGCGGATCTTTGGCGCGACGCGTTCAAGAACCATCCCATAAAGGGCCACTCGCTCGGCAAGAACCTCGGCGCGGGGTTCCCGGTCCGGGATCATGTATTGAAAGTTCGGCTCGTTCAGCACTTCAACAACCGCCACAGGACTCTTCAGATCAGAGCCCGCAAAGAACGTCCCCTCCGGCCCGTAGGTTTTGAGGAACTCTTCCATCGCATCGAGGTAGTCACCCACAAAAGCCTCATCGCTTTCGAAGTCGGGTCGCTTGGACCCACGTTGGTTTTCATGACGCTGGGCGTTCACCACTGTGTAGAGAACTTCCATTTGGTTTTTTGCGGCCGTTTTCAGGGCTTCCTCGGATTCTCTCCATGGGCCAGAGAGTCGCGCGACACGAAAACCAATTTTTAGGATTTCCTCGCTTGCACGTTGAAACTCATTGCCCCAGGCATAAATCCCGTAAACCGGATACTGCTCTGCAGGCATGGCAAGAATGCGGTCCAGAGGAGGAAGTTCCTAGACTCCCGCCTGCCATTTGCGGCTCTTCGTCGAGTTATCTGGAACCTGCTGAAAATAATCCTTTGGCGTTTCAGAATGATCTTGGGCACACAGGTTGAAGACTGGAAAGAGCAACAAAGCAGCGCTGAACTTTTTGAGATGTTGGAGGGGAATTGGGTTCATGGCACTGGGGATTATTTAAAATGTCGCTGAGGTGGGAATGACCCGATTTTCAAAGCTGTCTGCGATCGTGCCGCGTTCGGTGTCCCGAAGCCGCTGTAGGTAGCCCTCATTTTCCTTGGAATGCAGTGAGCCGCCTTCCGCCAACACCGTGTCCAAGGGGTCCTGCCCCGTGGAGGAACTGGCGAGCATCTCCTGTCGCCAGTCAGCGAGGATTTGGCGTCCCTGAACCAACAATGGCTCCTGATTGGGAGCGAGGTCTTGGAGTTCATGCGGATCGCTGACCACGTTGAACAGCATCTCGGACGGAAAGTTATGCCAGGCATCGTGCCAAGTGCGCAGGTACAAATGTTCTCCCCAGCGCACGCCGCGTTGAGCGCACCACGCCCCTTGGGAGAGCACCAGGCTCTCGCGACCTGCTGAGACCCCTTCACGAAAGGCAGGTGCAAAACTGCACGCATCGGCATTGTCCATGGTGCCACCGGCGAGTTCCACCGCAGTGGCGGCAAAATCAAAATGATAGTGCAAAGCAGGATCGACCCTTCCGGCTTGGGAATTTGTTACCCCCGGCCAGCGAACAATAAGCGGCACTCGGCAGGTGATGTTGTCGGCCGTTTGGTGATCCCCATAAATATTCAACTCCCCGAGATTTTCCCCATGATCAGCAGAAATAATAATTGCCGTGTTTTCCAGTTGGCCGGTCTCTTCGAGCACCTCAAGGACTTTCCCCACATGATGATCGGCGTATTGCACAGCGGTGTCATACCCATCAAAAACGCGACGTGCCTCATCCATCGCATCAATTTTCCATGGCTGTCTTGGAAGATCTCGCCCTGCGACATATAGTGGCACCTCGTCCGAGTAGCCCATCACCTCGCGCGCACTGTGAGGGCCGCACCCCCGCCAATGCGTTTGACGGATGTCCTCGGAATACCAATCGGGAAGGGGCATCTCCGTGAAGGGGTCTCCGTAAGAAGAAGGCACGCGGTAGGGTGTGTGGGGATCCCAAAAATTCAGGTGCAGAAACCAAGGTTGAGATGTCGCTTGTCGATCATGAATCCAATTCTTTGCCGTGGGGAAAATTTGCTCTGCCGATTCGTGGCCACCCAAACCAGAATTAAAGACCTCATGGAATCCGGCATACCAATGCCAGGCACTATGACGCTCCCCGAAAGAGCTAATAGTCGCGGTGTGATATCCCAGCTTCCGAAAACGGGAGGGCCAGGAATTTTCTCCATACCAATCACGAAAGCCTCTTTCTGCCCCTTGTGGAAAGGGTTGCGCGGCCACGCCGCCGTGATTCACCACCCCCGAATGGATGCCAAATAATCCCGAAAATAACGCTGTGCGGCTTGGAAGGCAGGGCGCGTCCGAGGTGTAACAATTTGTGAAACGAACCCCTTCCGCCGCAATCCGGTCCATGTTGGGACTCGTGGGGCGATGGTATCCGTAGCAACCCAAATGGTCGGGTCGCAGGGAGTCAATGTCGATGTAGAGAATGTTCACGGTTTTACTCCCGTTAGTGGCTCGGAAGTCACAACCTTCCAGATCAGTTCCTGAACCGCTTTCACCAAAGCCGTATCTTTCTCCGCATCAAATTGGTAGCCTTCGGCACTCAACCCCACCGGGCTTTCGCCGCTCAGAACGGTAAAGATCGTTGTTCCCGAAATCAGATTCCCCAGCACCCCGCTTTTGTGAGGCATCGGATTAAAATGGACCGGATCGGCGTACACCACGTTCGCGCCAGCTGTCAGCCCCTTCTCAGGATTCCAGCCGGGCACCTTCATAGGATCTCTTGTCACCAACTCAGCCAGCCCAGGCATCGAATCGGCTTTGATTTTTTCATCCATAACATAGAGCACCTCACCCACGGGAATGAGTTGAATCGGATTTTTCATCTCTGGAAATTTCTTCGCAGCCTCTTCAACCAACCTTCGAAAAAAACTGCGGTTCCCGGTATTCTGAGCAGCCTCCTTGCTGGTGTCATCAACGGAGGCCGAGTACACCGCGTCCCAAACAGCCCCATATTCAATATCCTGCGCACTCCCCGCATCTGGTGATTCATTTTTCGCAGAAACCCGGGGCCTCCGCGGCCATGTCTGGTAAATATAAAATCTCACCCCGGGATTCTTTTCCAATGCCAAGGCCATAAACGCCGTCACAGCTTCCAACTCATCATGAAGCGAAGAACCCGCAAAAGGCTGCATCACCACCACATCCCATTTGTGGTTAGCGAGCGCGGTGTCATATCGCCCAAATCTCCATGTCGCAGGATCAACTCGGTAATGGTTTGGGTCCGGCCTGAACGTCTCCCCATCCGGCACACTTGTTTCCCATGACAACCACTTCTGATCCGGTTCGCTTTTGTAGTTCAGATGACGAAAAAGACTTTTGCCGCCCGATAGTTGACTCCCAAACTGCAAGTCAACCCCACGCTGCTTGAACAAGCCATGAACCCGATCAAGCGTGGTGCTCGCCGTCAGACTGTTCCCAATAAAATAAACCGATAGCTGCTTCGCCTCTGCACGAATCCCCCCCGACCAAAAAATTACAAACAATGCAAGCACAAGGAGCGAACGGAGGGGGGGGCGGAGGTTCATAAGCAAAATGTGAAGGAAAAAATGACACATGTCAATTACTTAATCAATGCATTGATTGCTTGTTGTGTGACCATACCGACCGTTAAAATGAGTGGTGAGAGAGCGGAACCCCACGAGTCTCCGATTCACCCCCAGAAAGGAAAAACCGCAGGCAAAAGAAAACAAGATTTACCGTTTACGCGCTACAGGTGTAGCGCGTAAACGGTCGAGAGATTTAAGCATCAAGGATATGGGCGGATTCAGGGGCATGAAGCCTGAGGTGTGATCACCGCGATGGGGCCGTGGATGCGCGGAGGTGCAGGCGAGGCTCTATGAGGGGGGTTGGAGGGGGAGTTCCTGTGATGAGGGCTTCGAGGGTTTCGACCGCGAGGCGGCCACGATCCAAAAATCGTTGAGAGACGCTGCTGAGAGGAACGATGCAGAGTTCGGCGAATGGGGCATTGTCGATGCCGATGACTTTGACGTCGTCGGGCACCTTGCGCCCGGAACGAATGAGTTCGTTGATGACGCCGAACGCCTGAGCGTCGCTTTGGGCGCTGACACCATCAAAAGCCACGCCTTGCTGGAGGGCGGTTCGGATCGCGCTGGCCCCTGCGCTTTCACGAAACCCCACACGAACAGCCATGGGGATGATCAAAGAGGGCTCCACCGGAAGTCCGGCGCGAATTAGAGCGGCTCGGTGCCCTGCTTCTCTGGAAGCAATGACCGAGAGGTGGAGGATGCGAGTGCACCCCAGCTCAATAAGATGTGTGGTGGCCGTGTCCGAGAGGGCGGCATCCGCGATGCCAACATTCGTGATGTCCGGGTGCAGGGCATCGTTGTAAATGGTGACGATGGGAAGACCTCCCTTTTGGATGGCCAGCAACTCTTCTGAGAGTTCCGGGTGATTGACGCCGGTGACGATCAGCCCGTCCACACGTGCCGAGTGAAGGCTTTCTCGTTTTTTCAGGAAGTCCGCCGCATCACTAAAAAATTCCAAGCTGATGCGTTGGGCGCGTTCTCCGGTCGCACGGGAAATGCCGTCCAACAATCGTTCCACGATCCCGCTGCCTTGCGAATTTTGGGAGTGAACAAAAACAGCGATGGCATTTTGGCGGCGCTCGAGAAGGGAGATGGCGCTGAGATTTTTCTGGTAGCCCAGCCTTTCGGCTGCGGCCCGAATCTTTCTCACAAGCGGGGGACGAACCCCCGTGGTGCCCAAACGATTATTCAGCACCTTCGAAACCAAGGATATGGAAACATCCAGTTCTTGGGCAATATCTCTGAGAGAGGACATCTTTGAAAGCCTAGAGCTTTATGCCATCCAGGGCTTAACAAAAAGCACCAATTGTGAGAGGATGGGCTTGCGAACAACCGTGTGGGCAGTTAGGAACCATTTATGCCAGAGACCCCAATCACCACGCTATTCCTAGACATTGGAGGCGTTCTGCTCACAAATGGATGGGACACCGCTCTTCGCAAAAAAACGGCGGAACATTTTAGTGTGGATTACGAGGAACTCGATCACCGTCACCGGGTGACCTATGACACCTACGAGGAGGGAAAAATGACGCTCGAGACGTATTTGCGTCAGATCATTTTTTATGAACCGAGGGACTACACCGCGGAAGACGTCACAAAATTCATCCTCGAGCAGGCCACGCCGTATGAGGAGACCATCGGTCTGGTTAAAAAATTGAAGGCCGTTTATGGGCTGAGGGTTGCGGTGGTGAGCAATGAGGGTCGGGAGATTGCGGAGGACCGGATCCGTCGTTTTCATCTCAAGGAATTTGTGGATTTTTTTGTGGTGTCAGCGTTTGTGCATTTTCGGAAACCGGATCTTGATATTTACCGATTGGCGCTGGATGTGGCACAAGTTCATCCCGAGCAGGTCGCCTACATTGAGGATCGGCCTCTGCTGTGCGAAGTGGCCTCTTCGTTGGGCATCCGTTCGGTCCTGAATTGGGACCCGGCGGAGACCAGAAAAAAACTGGCGGAGCTGGGATTGACGCTATAACCGTGCGGTTGCTATGAGATTTACATTGCAAGTTGGCTCGGGATGGTGCGTGTTATTGGGAGTTATCTGATTATGAAAAAGACATCATGGATTGTGGTTGCCTGTGTGGCACTGGGAGCGCTGGGGGCGTGTCAGCCTGAGACTGAAGAAGCGCCTCCTGGCGGCAGAAGTCGTTATGGATATCAGGGGACATCTTCGGATACGGGTTTTGTCACACCCACTACCCCAGCGCCTGAAACCACAGTTGTTGAGACGGTGGTCACGGCCCCTCCGACGCCTGCACCCACACCAGATGCCACCATCGCAGCACCTCCCACCCGAGATCTTCCCTACGCAACACCCGTGCCCGGCAAACCTGGATTCGTGACCAGCCCACATGCGGCTTACGCCGGTTATGTGGACGTGCGGGGATTTCCTCCCGGCACGGAAGTCAAATGCCCTTACACCAGTAAGATCTTTTTGGTGCCCTGAGAGCCATCGCGATTTTTGGACCGGGTCTGATCGGAGGTTCCCTCGGGTTGGCGCTCGAAAAAAGGAACCCGGATTGTGCGCTGAGGTTTTGGGCTCGCCCTCCTTCTGTGGAGAAAACCCAACGGGCCTTTCCGTCAGCCATGGTCAGCAGCAACGCAGCAGACGTTGCGCGTGAGGCCCAGATCTTGGTGTTTTGTTGTCCTGTCGGTGCCATGGAGACTTTGGCAAGCGACATGAGGGATGCTGTCTCTGACGATGCCCTTGTGACCGACGCGGGCAGCGTGAAAGCATCCGTGGTTAACGTTATGGAGCCAATTTTTGGCGGGCGTTTTGTTGGGGCCCATCCCATGGCGGGTTCCGAGCAATCCGGCGTGGAATTTGCAAGCGCTGAACTTTTTGAGGGGGCCACGTGTATCCTCACGCCAACGGTGAACACCAAAAAAGCTGCTCTGAGCGAGATTTTAGATTTTTGGACATTGGTGGGGTGCAAAAATTTGGTGCTGACCGCAGCCGAGCACGACCGGCTTGTCGCAAGGTCCAGCCACCTTCCCCATGCCGTGGCTTCGGTGTTGGCAAAAACCGTGGAGACTTGCCTCCCATCCGCCCTCGCGGTCACCGGAAGCGGATTTCGTGACACCACACGTGTGGCTGCGGGTCCGCCGACCATGTGGGCTGAGATATTTTTGGAAAACCGTCAGGAAGTTCTCGATTCCCTCCAGGAATTAACGGGCGAAATGCAGGTGTTTGCCAATTTGCTGGAAACAGGAGATCGCACGGGCTTGGAAAAATTTCTTTTGCAAGCAAGAGATGTGAGAAAGGATTTGGAATGAGCGTGGACCAAATCAAAGTGCGGCGGGGTGTGCCGTTTGAAGGCGAGATCACCGTGCCTGGTGACAAAAGCATTTCTCACCGCGCCGTCATGCTCGCATCCCTCTCGAATGGTCCCTGCAAGATTTCCAATTTCCTTGAAGGTGAGGACTGTCGCAGCACGCTAAGCGTCATGGAACAGCTTGGGGTGAAGGTTGGGCGCGAGGCCGAGGGTGAAGTCACGATCCATGGTTGCGGCGGCAAGTTTCAGATGCCTGAAGCGGATCTTGATTGTGGAAACTCGGGAACTACCATGCGTTTGCTCTCCGGGATTCTTGCGGCCCAGCCTTTTCAAAGCCGCTTGGTGGGCGATCCTTCATTATCCAAACGCCCAATGCGCCGGGTGATTGAGCCCTTGTCACAGATGGGTGGTGATTTGCATGCCGAGGGAGATGGCGGTGCCCCGCCCTTGGTGGTGAAGGGGGGGCCCCTCAAAGCCATCGCCTACGAAACCCCGGTCGCCAGTGCTCAGGTCAAAAGTGCGATCCTGTTTGCAGGACTATTTTCCGAAGGCATCACCACGGTCACCGAACCATCAGCCAGCCGGGACCACACGGAGCGGATGATGAATTATTTTTTGGTCAAACTCCGACGCGAACAGCTGAAGGATTCTGGCGAAAATGGAGGCATTGGCGTGGTGGGCCAAAAAATCCGTGTGACCATGGCCGGTCATCAAAAAGTGGAGTCCAGAGATTTTAAGGTGCCAGGCGATATTTCGAGTGCAGCTTTTTGGCTCGTGGCAGCAGGGGCTCGCCCGGGGTCCCGTCTGCTGGTCAAAGATGTGGGACTGAATCCCACACGCACCGGCATTCTTGCCGTACTCGTGAGAATGGGAGTGAGGGTCAGAGAAGTTGTTGAAGTCAGCGATCAGGGCGAGCCTTTTGGTTTGGTGGATATTCGCGGAGCATCTCTTCGAGGAACCACGATTGGAGGAGCAGAAATCGCCAACGTGATCGACGAACTCCCGGCCATCGCAGTTGCAGGAGCTCTCGCGCAGGGAACAACAATCATTCGCGATGCGGCTGAACTGCGCGTCAAAGAGACCGACCGGATCGCTGCGATCGCTTCCAATTTGCGTGCCATGGGCGTCACGGTGGAAGAAAGTCCTGACGGGATGACAATCACCGGAGGCGCAAAATTGAAAGGGGCGACATTGCCAAGCTTCGGAGACCACCGCATCGCCATGGCGTTTGCCGTCGCGGGGCTGTTTGCATCCGGCAAGACGGTTATCGAGGACACGGCTTGCGTGAAAACCTCCTACCCGGATTTCGAGAAAACGCTCAAGATTTTTCAAAAAGGTGCCAGCCGTCCACGGAGCAGCGTGCGAGTCTTTAGCGGCGTTGGCAGACTGCCGGACACGGCGGAGGGCTAACCCATGGTTTGTCGAGTCATTGCCATTGACGGCCCCGCAGCCTCCGGCAAAAGCACGGTTGCCAAACGACTGGCTCAAAGGCTCGGCTTTGCATGGGTAAATTCCGGGGCCTTTTACCGGGCCATCACCTGGTGGCTGATCAAAGAAAATTCTCAGGGCATTCACGAAAGCTCGGCCAGAGAAATACTTTCACGCACCGAGTTGTCGGCAGGGTTTGATGGGGACGTTGCAAGATTGCTCATTGACGACACCGATCCCACCTCGCATCTCCGCGAGCCCGAGGTTAATGCCCATGTTTCCCCAGTTTCTCAACTGGATGTTGTGCGAGCAGTGCTCTCCGGTCAATTTCGTGCCCTTGCTGCGACCAGAGATTGCGTGATTGAAGGCCGTGATATTGGGTCCTGCGTGTTCCCGCAAACTCCTCATAAATTCTATATTGATGCCACGCCCGAGGAAAGGCTTCGCAGGAGGGCTGCCGAGGGGGAAACTGACCGCATCGCGGAGAGGGACCGCATGGACTCCCAGCGTGCCAAGGCCCCTCTGATTGCTGCCGCAGATGCCATCGTCATCGACACCACCCATATCGGGATTGAGGAAGTTATTGAGCTCGTGCTCGCCCATTTGCAAAAATCAGGACTCGCGGCTCCAAAGGGATGAATATTGTTTACAACATCTTTTACAATTTCGCGAAATTCGTCGCACGATACGCCTTCTCAATGAAGGTCATTCATCCCGAGCGAATGATCGAATCCGGGCCGCTAATACTTGCAGTGAATCATGCCAGTTATTTCGACCCCCCGCTGGCTGGGATTTGCTCCAAACGGGCCGTGCATTATTTAGCCAGAAAGAGCCTCATGGACTGGCCATTTTTTGGACCTCTTTTCCCATCGATGAATGTCATTCCCGTCGAACGTGATGGCAATGACATGTCGGCTCTCCGGGGAGTCATCCGCAAAATCAACCAAGGGGAGGGCGTGGTGCTCTTTCCCGAAGGCACCCGCAGCCGCGACGGGTTGTTGGGGGAAGCAAGGGGGGGCATTGGACTGGTGATTGCAAAAACAGGAGCCACGGTTCTTCCCATGCGCATCTTTGGCAGCTTTGAGGCCTTCCCGCGGGATGCAGCCCTTCCAAGGCTCCTACCCATTACGGTATCCATCGGAGAACCCCTGCACTTTTCCAAGGAGGAACTTGCCGGTGGAGATCGGGAAACTTATCAGCGCCTGAGTGACCGCGTGATGGCTTCCATCGCCGCCCTCAAGCCGGTTCCATGAAAGATTTTCTGGAGGAAGTGTCGGATCGCATCGTCCTTGGTGATGGCGATCTCATCGCCGCCTTGCGGGAAGAGGGGCGGGCCCCCGTCCACTGCCCCGAAGAACTTAATCTCTCAACCCCAGATGCGGTCACGGCAGCGCATCTTGAGTTTATTAAAGCGGGAGCAGAGATTCTCCGAACGAACAGCCTGCATGCAAGGGCGAGCGACCTTGAAAAGCATGGACTTGAAAACCGCCTAAGCGAGATTCACTGGTTGGCAGCCCAACTGGCAAAGTCCGCAGCACGTGGAACCGGAGCCTTGGTCGCAGGGACTGTGGGGCAGGAAAAGCACGGGACAACGGCAGCCTACCAAGCCCGCGTCGGCGCTCTGCTCGACGGAGGCTCCGACCTCATCTTTTTTGAAAACTTCACGAGCCTTGAGGAATTGGTCATGGCCCTGCAAGTCAAACATGCCCTGCACCATTGCCCTGCTATTTGTTCGCTCGACTGGACCTCGCAAACGGATCTCGCCGAGGCCTTCCGGACTCTTGAAAAGGAAGGCGCTGACGTTGTGGGTGGACCGTTCCAGACCGTCTTCCCAATGTTGACAACCCACTCTGGTCTGCCCATGGGGTTTTTGGTTTCTGAAAAAGACAGCTCCCAACCCCATGCATTAAGCCCCAGCGCCTATGCCGAGATGGCGGTTAATATCAGCCTCACTGGCGGAGGGCTCCTCCTTGGAGGCGAAGGCATCACCGCGCACCACATCGCCAGTGCAAACGCGGCCATCAGAGAATCGGAGAGCCCATAACAAAGCCAACCCATTGTCGAAATGAAGAAACCATCCAAATCCAAACAAAAAAAAGCTCCACGGCTACCTCCCACCACCGATTGGCGCACGACGGATGCAGATGAGCTTCTCAAGCGACAGCTTCGTGCAAAAGAGGAGACTTTTCGTATCTCCAACCTTGATGCAGTCCACCCGATTTTCTCAAATTTCGAGGTTCGATCATCCAGCGGGATGACGTATCACGCAGAAATCCGCGACCTGCTCACTCGGCAGTTTTCTTGCAACTGCACGGATTTTCGAATTAACGGACTCGGCACTTGCAAACACGTGGAAGCGGTTCTTCTTCAACTCGCACGCCGCGAGCGCACAGCGTTTAAAGGAGCCAAGCGTCTTCCGTCCACACGGATCGATGTGGTGCCCACTAGCGAGGGATTAAAAATTGAGCGCGGGTTGTCAAAGCTATCACCGGGGTTGCGTGCCAAGTTTGACGAGCAGGCCCTGCAACTACCGGAGATGTCACCCGAGGATCTCCTTAAAGACCTTAGAAATGCGCGCAGCCGGTCGCTCCGCATTTCGCAAGATGTGACCCCTTGGCTCAAGGCACGCCGGCAAGAAAGCGAGCGGGTGATCTTGCGCAGGGAATACGAAGTTGGAGTGAGAAATGGGAGCCAACCGGAACATGTCACCCTCTCACCTTTGTTTCCTTATCAACGGGAGGGCATGCTTCACTTGGCATTTGGAGAACGGGCGCTCCTGGCGGATGAGATGGGCCTCGGCAAAACCATTCAAGCCATTGCCGCCTGTGCATTGTTGCATCATTTGGGAAAAGCCGATCGGGTCTTAGTGGTGACGCCGGCTTCGCTGAAGACAGAATGGGAAGAACAAATCCAAAAATTTACCAACCTTCCCCTTCGCCTCATTTTTGGTGGCCGCTCGCTCCGAGCGAAACTCTACAGCGAACCCAACCCTCCTTTTTTCACCATCGCAAACTATGAGCAGGTGGTCGCCGACAGCCTCGACATCAACCAACGTCTCCGCCCAGATATCATCGTCCTTGACGAAGCCCAACGCATCAAAAATTGGTCCACCAAAACTGCTCAAGCCGTCAAACGCCTGCAAAGCCGCTACGCTTTTGTTCTCACAGGAACGCCCATCGAAAATCGTATTGATGAACTGCGTTCACTTGTTGATTTCCTTGATCCCTCGATCCTAGGACCACTCTTTCGATTCAACAGGGATTACTATTCGTTCGATGATAAAGGCCGACCTGAGGGTTACAAAAACTTGCATCTTCTCCGTGAGCGTGTGCGCCCCCTTCTGCTCCGCCGCCGCAAAGCCGATGTCGAAACTGAACTTCCTGATCGCACCGACCGCAATCTCTTTGTTCCCCTCACCCCGACCATGCGGGACGAATATTCCGCCCACGAACGGCAGGTCGCCGAGCTTGTGAACATCGCCAAACGGCGACCCCTCACACCCAAACAACAAGAAATGCTAATGATCCTTATGAACATCATGAGGATGATTTGCGACTCCCCATCCATTCTAAAAGGAAACCCCTGCCAAGATTGCCCCAAGCTCGAAGAGTTGGCGCGGGCTCTAGAGGAATCCCTTTCCGATCCCGATGTGAAAATCATCGTATTCTCAGAATGGGAAGGGATGTTGTCAAAGGTTCGTGCTTGGGCAGAGAATGAAGACATCGGTTTTGCATGGCACACCGGCAAGGTTCCTCAAAAGCAACGGCGGGCCGAAATCATGGCTTTCCGAAATAACCCGAACTGCCGACTGTTCCTTAGCACGGACTCCGGCGGGGTCGGGCTCAATCTTCAGAACGCGAGCGTGGTTATCAATTGCGACCTGCCATGGAACCCCGCAAAGCTCGAGCAAAGGATTGCTCGCGCCTGGCGAAAAAACCAACGCCGCCCTGTCACCGTGGTTAACCTCATCGCAGAAAACACCATCGAACACGGGATGCTTGGAAGTCTGGCCAACAAAATGGAATTGGCTCAGGGCGTCTTGGACGGAGTCGGAGACCTCTCCGAAATTAAACTCAAAAGGGGAAATCAAGCCCTCCTCAAAAGATTGGAACAAATCCTGGCCCGTGTGCCTGCAGAACACCCCGGCGGAGGCTCTGGCTCATTTTCCTCTGACCCTGCTGCCGCCTTCGCCCATCGTGCCAAGACCAAACTCGGGTCACACCTTGTTCACTGCCACGAAACTTGGGTTCCCGGATCAGAAACCCCCGTTCTCGTCGCCGTGGTACAGGACAAGGTCAACACCCACCGGCCAGCCCTGGAAGAAGCCTTTCAAAATGCTCCATGGCGCGGAGACAAACCATCGCTCGAAATCCTCGATGCAGCATCTTGGGAGTCTATCCAACGCCTTGCGGCCTCCGGTTTCATCACCATCCACGCCCGAGCCACTCGACCACTCCTCGGCATCAGCGGGGAAACATTGCCACCACCACTCACACGCGAACAACTCGCAGAGATTGAATCGTTGCGGGACCTCGCCGCAAAAAAACGCCGCGCTGCCAAGGCTCTCCTAGCCGAGGAGCTTCACGATGACGCAAAACTGCTAACCCTCGCCGCAGAAAAAGCCGAGGCCCGCGCTGCCACTATCGAAAATCGACATGACGCCAAACCTCTTGTAGAAGGAGGGAAATAGTCGCCTCGCTTTCCTATTGGCGGACGCAGGGTTAGACCGCGCGCCAGTTAACAAAATGACGATCACCCGTAAAATATTTGTCACCGCGTTGGTCTCCGCCATTCTTATCGGGGCTGTCGGCTGCGTGGCGGTCGTTTCTCTTGATACTTTGTTAAATTCCTTTCGTGAACGAGCGGCGCAGCGCCTGATGCTCCTTCACCTTGGGGAGGCGATGGATGTGCTTCAAGATGCGGAGACCGCACAACGCGGTTACCTGATCACAGGAGAAGAGGCCTACCTGAAGCCCTCCACCAATGCGGGCGCGAAACTGAAAGCCGCGTTTCAGGCGCTTCGCGAAAGCACACACGATTCCGAGGTGACTCCATCCATCGATGCTTTCGAATCCATCGCCTCTTCAAGACTCAACCATATTGACACATCATTGCAAATCGCAAGGACGCAGGGCATGGAAGCCGCAAGGGCCTTTGTCGCAGTGGGTGAAGGAAGAAAGATGATGGATGAAGCCCGCGCCAAAGCTTCTGCGTTGGTTACCATTCACCGCCAAGTCGCAACGAAGGCAAATGACCAGGCGGAGCGACTGTCGAAACAGATTCGGACGGGGCTGCTTATATCTGTCCCTATAACGATGTTCGTATTTATTCTTGTGGCGTACCTGATTGGCACAAACCTCGCTCAACCCATTAAGGAGATGGCCAAGGCGGCTGGGCAGATCACCCACGGAGAGCTCGAAACACCCTTCCCAAAAATCCAAGATCGAAAAGATGAAATCGGCGAGTTGGCAACAGCCCTCGAGCTGATGCGCCAGGCCCTCATTGAGGACCATGGGCTCCTGCTGGCTCGAAACGAGACCCTAAGCGCAATGAACAACCGACTTGAAGAAGTGACCCGCGCCAAATCCGAATTTCTAGCCATTATGAGTCATGAAGTCCGCACGCCCCTGAATGGCATCCTGGGCTACTCCGACCTTCTCGCAGGGACTCCGTTGAGCAACGAACAATCCGAACACCTGGAGACCATTCGCAACAGCGGCAAGTCCTTGCTCAGAATTCTGAATGACATTCTGGATTTCTCAAAAATCGAAGCCGGAAAATTGGACATCGAAAATGAACCGTTCAGCCCCGGTCGCGTGGTTCAGGAAATCTGCAAACTGTTTGCTCCCC